>NZ_JBBHDV010000005.1:0-264639 GCF_037478135.1 Denitratimonas organivorans | reverse complement strand
GGGGGGGGGGGGGGGGGGGGGGGGGGGGGGGGGGGGGGGGGGGGGGGGGGGGGGGGGGGGGGGGGGGGGGGGGGGGCCCGCCCCCCCCCCCCCCCCCCCCCCCCCCCCCCACGGCTCCGGCCTGAAGCAATCTGCGCGATACTGCCGCCCCTTCATCTGCACCCGGCGGCTACATGCGCGGACTTCTGGATTTCAGCTCGTGGTCGGGGCTGTTCACGACACTGGCCGGCCTGTTGCTGATGACGCTGCTGATGGTCGGGGTGCGGCTGGTCTTCATGCAGACCATGCAACGCAAGCGCGAGCGCGAGAACCGCCAGATCAACGAGCGCTTGAAGACCCTGATCGCGGCCTACAAGGTGCTCGGCGGCTCGTTCACCGGTGAGCTTGCAGTGGATCCTGCGCATCTGCGTGATCTGCGCCGCCTGGCCGAATCGGGTGAGGAGCCGGACATGGAGTCGGATGCCGCCGGGCGCCGCCGCCGCATCCGCGATGCGGTCGAAGCCGCGCTGTCGGATGTGATCCTGCTGGGCACCGAGGAACAGATGCGCCTGGCCGCTGCCGCCGCCAGCGACATGGTCGCAGGGCGCCAGGTCGAAACCTCGAAGCTGGTGGCCTCGCTGCGCGACTTCATCCGCCAGGCGCTGGATCTGGCCCCGGTGCCGGCGGACCTTGCCATTCCCGATCAGGGACCGATGCGGGTGGTGGTCAGTGGTGGCGCCAAGCGCGGCAGCGATGGCGGCCGTGCTGCCGCCGGTGGCAGCCGTGGGGGTGCAGGCGGTGGTGGCGCGGCAGGCGGTGCCGGCATGGGAATGGGCATGGGCGCAGCGGCCGGGGGCGGCGGCGATTCCCCGCTGGAACCCGGTGCCTGAGCTGCGCCGGATCGTGTCACTGCGGGTTGCCGGTACCACGCATCAAACCGGTCCGGCCGATGTGGGCAGGTCTGTTTGAACAGCCGGGTCTGAGCGGATTGATTTGAGCAGGCCTCAGCCGGCGATGTAGTTCTGCAACTGTTCGATTTCGCGCGCCTGCGAATCGATCACGGCCTTGACCAGATCCCCGATCGACAACACCCCGACCACGATGCCATCCTCGACCACCGGCAGATGCCGCACGCGGTTGTCGGTGATGGTGCGCATGCACTGGTCCAGCGTGGTCACGGGCTGCACCGTGATGACCGGCGAGGACATGATCTCGGCGACCTTGGTGGTCTTGGATGAGCGGTCCTTCAGGATCACGTTCCGGGCGTAGTCGCGCTCGGAAATGATGCCGACCAGCGCGTCGCCGTCCATCACCAGCACCGCACCGATGCCGCGCTGCGCCATTTCCCGGATCGCGTCCAGCACCGAGTCATCCGGCGCCACGTGGTAGATCCCGGGCCCCTTGCCCTGCAACAGATGGCCTGCATTGCGCATGACAACCTCCGCTCAAGAAATGGCCATCCGAGTCTAGCCCGGGCCCGCAGCGACCGCCACCGCGCCGGCCCCGTCGCGCCGCACACAGTAGAATCAGCGGCTCCTTTTTCATTGTCTGGTGCCGCGTGTCGATCCATCTGTTGCCTGAAACCCTGATCGACCAGATCGCCGCCGGCGAAGTGGTGGAAAGGCCGGCGTCGGCGGTGAAGGAGCTGGTCGAGAACGCGCTGGATGCCGGTGCCACGCGCGTCGACGTGGAACTGGAAGAAGGTGGTATCCGCCTGATCCGCATCCGCGACAACGGGGGCGGCATCGCGAAGCAGGAACTGGCGCTGGCGCTGTCGCGCCACGCCACCAGCAAGATCGCCTCGCTCGAGGATCTGGAGGCGGTGGCGACGATGGGTTTCCGTGGCGAAGCGCTGCCCTCGATCGCCTCGGTTTCGCATTTTTCGATCACCTCGCGCACCGCTGCCGCCGAGCACGCGTTCCGCATCGAATGCGAAGGCGGAAAACTGGGTGAGCCGATGCCGGCGCAGCATCCGGTCGGCACCACGGTGGAAGTGCGCGATCTGTTCTTCAACGTGCCGGCGCGCCGGCGTTTCCTGCGCACCGAACGCACCGAGTTCGGGCATATCGAGGAGTTGCTGCGCGGTCTGGCGCTGGCGCGGATGGATGTTGAATTCCGGCTTTCGCACAACGGAAAGGTGGTACGTGCTTGGCGCGCGTCGGGTACGCAGGAAGAGTTCCTGCGCCGGCTGGGTGAAACCCTGGGCACGGAGTTTCCGCGCCAGAGCCTGTATCTGGACGAGGCTGCCGCCGGCTTTCGCCTGAGTGGCTGGGTCGGCTTGCCGACCGCCGCGCGTTCGCAGGCCGACCAGCAGTATTTCTACGTCAACCGCCGTCTGGTGCGCGATCGCGTCGTTGCGCATGCGGTGCGCCAGGGTTATGCCGATGTGCTGTTCCATGGCCGGCATCCGGCCTATGTGCTGTTCCTGGAAATGGACCCGCAGCGGGTTGATGTGAATGTGCATCCGGCCAAGAGCGAGGTGCGTTTCCGCGATTCGCGCCTGCTGCATGATTTCCTCTACCGCACGCTGCACCACGCGCTGGCCGAAACCCGTGCCGGCGCGATCACGTCGGATCCGCAGCGCCTGCCGGGGCAGGGCGAGGTGGCGGGTTCGATGCCGGTGACAAACGCTGCGTCGGGCATGCTGTCGCATCCGCTTTCCGGTCATTCGGCACCGGCACCGTTCGCGGGGCAGGCGCCACTGCGGCTCCAGGTGCGTGAGCAGTTGGGTGCCTATGCCGCGCTGTACGGCAGCGCGCGCACGGCTTCCGAACCTGCGCCGGATCCTTCCGGAGCCGACGCGCAGGTGCCGCCACTGGGTTATGCGCTGGCGCAGTTGCACGGCATCTTCGTACTGGCGGAAAACGCCGACGGCCTGATCATCGTGGACATGCACGCCGCACACGAACGCATCAGCTACGAGCGCCTGAAACTGGCGCAGGACGGCGAGGGCATCCGCGCGCTGCCGCTGCTGGTGCCGTTGTCGCTGGCGGTCAGCGAACGCGAGGCCGGCGCCGCTGAAAACTTCACCGCGGAACTGGCCGAACTGGGTTTCGAGATCGACCGCAGCGGCCCGCAGAACCTGACGATCCGTGCCATTCCGGCACTGCTGGAAGGCGTCGATGCGCGCCAGCTGGCGCTGGACGTGCTGGCCGATCTGATCGAACACGGCAGCACCCGCCGTATTCAGGAACAGCGCAACGAACTGCTCGGCACCATGGCCTGCCACGCCTCGGTGCGCGCCAACCGTCGCCTCACGCTGCCGGAAATGAACGCACTGCTGCGCGATATGGAAGCCACCGAACGCTCCGGGCAGTGCAATCACGGCCGCCCGACCTGGGTGCAGCTGGACAAGGCGCAGCTGGACAGGTTGTTCCTGCGGGGGCGTTGAGTCGCCCGCAGGCCGGCACAGATATCCGCACGGCATCGGCTGATGCCCGTTGGTTCTTTCCAGGCTTTGCGGAAACTGCCATCGTGGCGCGCTGCGGCGCGGTCGCAAACCTTTTCCCGGACAACGGAGATCAAACCGATGCGATGCCTGCTTGCAGCCTGTCTGACGCTGTTGATGGCGCTTCCCGCCCACGCCGAGTCCTCGTCGTACGAACAGCAGATCGAGCGCCAGCGGCAGGCACGCGAAGAAGGTTTGAAACACCCGCTGGGCTGGCTGTCGCTGGTCGGCCTGCACTGGATCGAGCCGGGCCGGCACACGCTGGGAAGCGCACCGGACAACCACATCGTGCTGGCGGTCGGGCCGGCGCATCTGGGCACGCTGGAACTGGCCGATGGTGTGCTGCGGCTGGAGCCTGCTACCGGTGCGGCTTTTCTGGTCGATGGTGCGGCTGCCGATGCCGCCTTCCAGTTGCACCCGGACAGCAGCGGCACGCCGACGCGGATCACCTTCGACCAAGGGCGCAGCGGCTTCAATCTGATCGAGCGTGATGGCCGTTTCGCGTTGCGGGTGCGCGATTCGCAGGCGCGGGGACTGCACGAGTTCGCCGGGCTGGATTTCTACCCGGTGGATGCGGACTGGCGGCTGGAAGCGCGTTTCGAACCGCATCCGCAAGGCCGCACCATCGATATCGCCAATGTGGTCAACCAGTTGCAGCCGATGCCGAATCCGGGCGCCGTGGTGTTCGAACGCGATGGCCGCAGCCATCGGCTCGAAGCGATCGGCAACGGTGACGGCAGCCTGTTCCTGATCCTGGCTGACCGCACCTCGGGCCGTGACACCTACGGCGCCGGCCGTTTCCTTGATGCCGCCGCGCCACGCGACGGCAAGGTGACGGTGGATTTCAACCTGGCCTACAACCCGCCCTGCGCCTTCAATGACTACTCGACTTGCCCGTTGCCGCCGCCGGAAAACCGGCTGGAACTGGCGGTGACGGCCGGCGAGAAGAAGTATCAGGAGCCGGGTGGACCGCTGTCGCCAGTGTCCGAAAGCGGAGCGAGGTAGCGCCGCGTCTTCATCTGCGCGCGTTGCTCACACCAGCCCGATCAGCAAGCGTCCGCGGAACGAGGCGCCGACGACCACGAACAGCACCGACAGCAACGTCACGAACGCGATCCTGCGCGCCAGCGCCGGCAGTGTTTCCGGGCGCAGCTGCGGAATGATGCGCAGCCGCGCGTCCAGCGCAGTGAGCAGGGTCAGCACCAGCAGCGCGAATTTCAGCGCGAGCAGCCGCGCATGCGGCGTATCCAGCGCCAGCCAGTATTCCGGCCCGGGCAGCAACAACCAGCCCATCCACACCCCGGTCACAAGTTGCAGCAGCAGCGCTGGCATGCCGATGCGTTCGTAAACCGATTCGAACGCCAGCACCCGCGCCGGATCGTGCGCCTTCAAGGCACCGGGCAACACCGCCAGCGCCAGCACCAGATGCCCGCCGGTCCAGACCGTGGCACCCAGCAGATGCAGCAACAGCAATGTCGAATACATGGCGGACCTGCGTACCGGCAGCGGTGGCTGTCAGTGTGAAGGCGGGCACGGAACGCCTGCATTGATCCGCATCAACCCGGATCGTGATCGACGCAGCAGACAACCAGGTAGCCGGGTACCAAGTAGCTCGAGTACCAAGTAGCCCGGGTAAGGCCACAGGCCGCACCCGGGTGTGGCTTTCCCGATGATCCTGGCCTTGTGCGCGGCTGCTGATTCCGACCCCGGGTGCGGCCTGTGGCCTTACCCGGGCTCCTGGCTACAGGTACGAGACAACCCACTGCTGCTCGACCTGCCAGACGTCACCGGTATTGCGAAGCTGGCATGCAGCCATCGCGCCGTGCGGGTTCGGTCCGAAGCTTGCCAGTACGAAGGCCGTGCCGCGCTCGTGATCGTAGCCGGGTGGCCAGAAGGAGATGAAGAACTTGTTGTACCGCCCCAGGTGCCAGTCCTTCCCTGGCGGTTTGATGCGAACCGGAATGCCGGGTATCACAATGTTGGCAGGCGGCTTCCAGTTTCCGTCCAGACGGGTGTGAAGGTGCTCGAGTGCTGAGCTGATCGTGCCCCAATTGGCGTCACGCAGCTGGCTCTGCAAATAACGTGGTGGCGTGTGGCGGCCGGAGTTCTCGCCTTCCGGGAGGATAAATACGTTTTCCGGGTCCGGGTCGCTGGTGTGGTTCGCGGAGGCATCCTGATAGATGGCGCTTGCACATGCGCTCAGGACATCACCATCCGGAAGCGCGGTGGATGCGTAGGCCTGCGTGCAGGCGATGTTCAGCAGCAGAACGCTGATGAGAATCCGGGCTTTCATCGGGCCAAGGTCCGAATGCTGATGGGCAGGCGGTTGTTGGCGGAATGGATCATCTTTCCGGCAACTCCAGCAACTGCGGGTCCAGCCGTGTGCTGAACCAGGTCAGGCCCCAGTGCAGATGCGGGCCGGTGGCGCGGCCGGTGGCGCCGACCTGGCCGATGCTCTGGCCACGTTCCACGTGCTGGCCCGGTTCCACATCGAGGCGCGACAGGTGCAGGAAGTTGGAACCGACGCCGTGGCCGTGGTCGATCAGTACGGTGCCGCCGGTGAGGTAGAGGTCGGGCTCGGCGAAGACCACCACGCCTGCGGCCGGAGCGCGGATCGGGGTGCCTTGCGGCGCGGCGATGTCGGTGCCCGAATGCGGCGATCCCGGCTTGCCGTTGTAGACACGCTGGCGCCCGAAACGACCGCTGATGCGGCCTTCGAGCGGCCAGATGAAACCCTGGAACACATCGCTGCGGGCATCGTCGCGGTTGCGCTGGGCGGCGACGGCGGCCTGTTCGCGTGCGATGCGGGCGGCGATCTCCGGCGGTGGATCAATGGTGGCCGGCGGCACGCCACTGACACGTTCCACCGGCCAGTCGCGTTTTTTCACCGCCACGTCGACGCGCTCGTGGCGGCCATCGGGCCGTTGCACATCGATGCGCGCATCGCGGCTTTCATCGCGCCCGATACCGAACACGAAGCGCCCATCCGGTGCCACGCGCAGCGCCTTGCCGTGCAGCGTCACCTTGCTGCCGGGCGCAGTCTGGCCGAACACCAGCGTGCCCTGCTGCACCGCTTCGGGCAGGGTGGTGTGCGTGGAAGTGCCGCCGTTCGTCCCGGCGATTTCCCCCGCCGCCGGCAGGGGAACCAGAACGAGTAGGCTCAAGGCCAACGCCAGTTGCCGCCAGCGCCTCACCGTGCGAACTCCAGCCGCTGGCCGTGGGGTTCGCTGACCAGACGCGCGCCGTCCCAGGCCAACTCGCCGTTGACGAAGGTGGCGCAAATGGAGGACGAAAAGCGCATGCCCTCGAACGGTGACCAGCCGCATTTGCTGAGCACATCGGCGCGTTCCACCGTGTGCGGGCTGTCCATGTCCACCAGCACCAGATCGGCGAAATAGCCTTCGCGCAGAAAGCCGCGCCGCGCCACATCGAACAGCTGCGCCGGCGCATGCGCGAACTTCTGCACCACCTGGGCCAGACCGAGCCGGCCTTCGTGCACCAGTTCCAGTGCCGCCAGCAGTGCGTCCTGCACCAGCGGCAGGCCGGACGGGGCGTTGAGGTAGGGGCGCTGCTTTTCCTCCAGTGCGTGTGGGGCGTGGTCGGTGGCCAGCACGTCGATCACGTCGTTGGCGAGCGCGGCGATCAGAGCGTCGCGGTCGGCGGCGTCCTTGATCGCCGGGTTGCACTTGATGAAGTTGCCCAGCTGCGCGTAGTCCTCGCGCGCAAAACGCAGGAAATGGATGCAGGTTTCGGCGGTGATGCGCTTGCGCAGGCGGCCGTCGCCATCCAGCAGCGGGCCGGCTTCGAACAGCGCCAGTTCGTCGGCCGTGCTGATATGCAGCACGTGCAGCCGGGTGCCGTGTTTTTTGGCGAGCGAAACCGCCAGCTGCGAGGACTTCAGGCAGGCTTCGCGCGAACGGATGTCCGGGTGCATCGACACCGGCACCTCGTCGCCGAAACGCGCCCGCGCCTGCGCTTGCAAGGCGTCGATCGTCGGGGTGTCTTCGCAGTGGGTGATGATCGGTGTCGGGGCCTCGCGGAAGATCGCGTCCAGCGTGTCAGGATCGTCCACCAGCATGTTGCCGGTGGACGCGCCCATGAATACCTTGATGCCCGGCGCGGTTCTCGGATCGAGCCTGCGGATCGCATCGAGGTTGTCGTTGCTGGCACCCAGATAGAAACCGAAGTTGGCTCGGCAACGGCCGGCGGCGCGGCGGTATTTGTCTTCCAGCGCGGCGGCGTCGAGCGTCGGCGGAATCGTATTGGGCATATCCATCACCGTGGTGATGCCGCCGGCCACCGCCGCAGCCGATTCGCTGGCCAGATCACCCTTGTGGGTCAGGCCCGGTTCGCGGAAGTGCACCTGGTCATCAATCATGCCCGGCAGCAGCCAGCGCCCGTGCGCATCCAGCACCTGTTCGCCGGGGCGGGCCGTCAGGCCGCTGCCGATCTGTTCGATCCGCGCCCCGACGATGCGCAGATCGCCCTCCCGTTCGCGCCCTTCGTTGATCATGCGGGCGTTCTTGATCAGCCAATGGGACATCGCGGCAGGCTCCGGGAAAGGGGTGCCCATGATAGCGGCTGCATCTTGCCGGGATATCGGAATGTCGGATGTCGGGCATCGCTGCGCTCAGCCCGACCTATGTGGGGTTGCAGGGCGCAGGATGCGCATAGGTTGGCGGTGAGCGCAGCGAACCCCAACGTCATGGGGTCAAGTCACCGCCTCTCAGCTGATTACGCCCAATTCCCGCCCCACCTTGATGAACGCATTGATCGCGGTGTCCAGGTGTTCGCGGGTGTGGGCGGCGCTCATCTGGGTGCGGATGCGGGCCTGGCCCTGCGGTACCACCGGGAAGAAGAAGCCGATCGCGTAAATGCCTTCCTCCAGCAGCCGTGCGGCGAATTTCTGCGCCAGCGGCGCGTCATACAGCATCACCGGGCAGATCGGATGGTTGCCGGGTTTCAGGTCAAAACCGGCGGCGGTCATCCGCTCGCGGAAGAAGGCGGTGTTTTCGACCAGCTTCTCGCGCAGTTCGCCGGCCTCGTCGAGCATGTCGAACACTTCGGTGCCGGCCGCCACCACATGCGGCGGCAGCGAGTTGGAGAACAGGTAAGGGCGCGAGCGTTGGCGCAGCATCTCGACGACCTCGCGCTTGGCCGTGGTGAAGCCGCCCAGCGCGCCGCCCAGCGCCTTGCCTAGGGTGCCAGTGATGATGTCGATCTTGTCGAGCACGCCCTTGACTTCGGCCGAGCCGCGGCCGGTGGCGCCGATGAAGCCGGTGGCATGGCATTCGTCGATATGCACCAGCGCGTCGTACTTTTCCGCCAGCGCGGTGATCTCATCGAGCGGCGCGACGAAGCCGTCCATCGAGAACACGCCATCGGTGGTGATCATGATGGTGCGCACGCCATCGGCGCGGGCCTGCTTGAGCTGGGTTTCCAGATCGGCCATGTCGCAGTTGGCGTAGCGATAGCGTTTGGCTTTGCACAGGCGCACGCCGTCGATGATCGAGGCGTGGTTGAGCGAGTCGGAAATGATCGCGTCTTCCGGTCCCAGCAGCGGCTCGAACAGGCCGCCGTTGGCATCGAAGCAGGCCGCGTACAGGATGGTGTCCTCGGTGCCGAAGAACTGCGCGATCCGTGCTTCCAGCTGCTTGTGCAGATCCTGCGTGCCGCAGATGAATCGCACCGACGCCATGCCGAAACCGTGCGTATCCAGCGCCTGCTTCGCTGCGTCGATGACACGCGGATGATCGGCCAGGCCAAGGTAGTTGTTGGCGCAGAAGTTCAGCACCTGGCGGCCGTCCTCCAGCGTGATCTGCGCCGACTGCGGCGAAACGATCACGTGTTCGGTCTTGTACAGGCCGTCGCGCTGGATCGAGGCGAGTTCGTCGGTGTAGCGATGGGTCAGGGACATCGGGCGGCTCCTGCAAGCAAAGGTTGGCGGTGGCG
Source organism: Denitratimonas organivorans (assembly GCF_037478135.1). NCBI lineage: Bacteria > Pseudomonadati > Pseudomonadota > Gammaproteobacteria > Lysobacterales > Lysobacteraceae > Denitratimonas > Denitratimonas organivorans. Next base: position 255,260 of record NZ_JBBHDV010000005.1, on the reverse strand, counting down.
ATCAGGCTGTGGCGCGCAGGCAACACCTGCCTGCACACGTAGCGGGATCGCATAAATTTTGTGGCATGCTACTTGGTCCAATGAATGATATGAGCACACACAGCCGATGAGTTCCGCCCCTGCCACCGTCAACGCCCGCGTCTTTCCGCGCGGCGGCCTGGATATCCTTTCCCGCCACGAAGTCAGCCGTCTGCATGACGCCTCCAGCGGCGGTCTGCATGAATTGCTGCGGCGCTGCGCGCTGGCGGTGCTGACCTCCGGCAGCGCCTCGGACGATCCGCGTGCGGCACTGGTGCGCTACCCGGATTTCGATATCCAGGTGCAGCAGCAGGATCGCGGCATCAAGCTGGAATTGAGCAATGCGCCGGCCGAGGCCTTCGTCGACGGCAAGATCATCCTGGGTGTGGCCGAGCTGCTGTTCGCGGTGGTGCGCGATGTGGCTTATGTCTCCACGGAGATCCAGGGCAGCGACGCCTTTGATCTGACCGATTCGGAAGGCATCACCAGCGCCGTGTTCGAAATCCTGCGCAACGCGCGCGTGCTGCGCTCGCATGTGGATCCGAACATGGTGGTGTGCTGGGGCGGCCATTCCATCAATCGTGAGGAATACCTCTACACCAAATCGGTCGGCTACCAGCTCGGCCTGCGCGCGATGGACATCTGCACCGGCTGCGGCCCGGGCGCGATGAAGGGCCCGATGAAGGGTGCCACGATTGCGCATGCCAAGCAGCGTCGCATCAACAACCGCTATATCGGCATCACCGAGCCGGGCATCATCGCGGCCGAATCGCCGAACCCGATCGTCAACGAACTGGTCATCATGCCGGACATCGAAAAGCGCCTGGAGGCCTTCGTGCGGGTCGGCCACGGCATCATCGTGTTCCCCGGCGGCGTCGGCACGGCCGAGGAAATCCTCTATCTGCTGGGAATCCTGCTGCATCCGGAAAACGCCGGCATCCCGTTCCCGCTGGTGTTCACCGGCCCACGCAGCGCAGCCGCGTACTTCGAGCAGATCGACCGCTTCCTGCGACTGACGCTGGGCGAATCGGTGGCGCAGCATTACCGCATCATCATCGAAGACCCGCGCGAGGTCGCGATCCACATGCAGCGCAGTTTCGAGCGCGTGCGCCATTACCGGATGGAGATCAAGGACGCCTTCTTCTTCAACTGGTCGCTGCGCATCCAGTCCGAGTTCCAGCACCCGTTCATGCCCACGCACGAAAACATGCTGAAACTGCGCCTGCACCGCGATCAGCCGGCCCATCTGCTGGCCGCCGACCTGCGCCGCGCCTTCTCCGGCATCGTCGCGGGCAACGTCAAGGAAGAGGGTATGCGCGCGATTGAACAGCACGGCCCCTTCGTGATCGATGGCGAGCCGGACATCATGCGCTCGCTTGATGCCCTGCTGCGCGATTTCGTCGCACAGAACCGCATGAAAATGTCCGGCGACTACAAGCCCTGCTATCGACTGGTGGCCTGAGCGGCCAGCTCAATTGCGTTCTTCCGGCTCGGGAGCCCGGGGTGAGTCAGGACACCCCGGTGCCGGATCGTCTTCAACCCACCGCCACTTTCACCGCCAGGTCGCGCAGCGGTGCCACCAGCAGGATGCGGGCCAGCAGGATCGCGAGCGTGAACAGCAGCGGTGACAGGTCGAAGCCGCCCAGCGCCGGCAACGCGCGGCGGATCGGGCGCAGCACCGGTTCGGTCAACTGCATCAGCAACGGCACCACTGGATGTCCGCTGCCACCGCCGACCCAGCTCAGGATCACGCGCGCCAGCACCAGCCAGAAATACAGTGTCAGCAGCAGCCCGAGCGTTTCGGCCAGGCCCAGCAGCACGATCGCCAGTGGCGCCAGCGGCAGGCGCGCCAGCCCCAGCAGCAGCGCGGCTTTCAGCATCAGCGCCAGCAGCACCACCAGCGCGCCGGCCAGGTCGATGCGTCGCCACGGCTTGATCCAGCGGCGCAGCGGCACCAGCACCGGATTGGTCAGACGGTACAGCCCCTGGCAGATCGGGTTGTGGAAGTTGGCGCCGACCCATTGCAGCAGCACGCGCAGTACGAAGATCAGCGCGACCACGCCGAAAAGGATGTCGATCAGCAGCGTCGCGGCATCGGTGAGATAGGGCATGGTCAGTCGCCGGCCTGGGCTGAAAGCTGCGCGCCACGCTGTGCCGCTGCCTGCAGGGCGCGCAGCACGATGGCGTTGAAATCATCGGCGACGAAGCTTTCCAGCGCGGCCTGGGTGGTGCCGCCGGGCGAGGTCACGCGGCTGCGCAGGGTGCCGGCGTCTTCGCCGGATTCGGCCAGCATCCGGCCCGCGCCCAGACAGGTCTGCGTGGCCAGTGCGCGTGCCGCGGCTTCCGGCAGACCCAGCTGCATCGCGGCAGCCTGCATCGCTTCGGCCAGCAGGAAGACATAGGCCGGGCCGCTGCCCGACAGCGCGGTGACGATGTCCATCTGCGCTTCGTCCTCGACCCAGACGCCGATGCCGACCGCGCCCAGCACGGTATCGGCCAGCAGCCGCTGCGCCATGTCCACGCGCGCATTGGCGAACAGCCCGGTGGCGCCGGCGCCGAGCAGGGCGGGCGTGTTCGGCATTGCGCGCACCACCGCGCGTTCGCCGCCCAGCCACGTATCCAGCTGCGCCACGGTGATGCCGGCGGCGATCGAGACCGCGACCGCATCCGCAGGAAATTCCGGTGCCAATGCCTGACAGACCTCGCGCATGGATTGCGGTTTGACTGCCAGCAGCACCAGCGCCGCATCGCGGACCGCCTCGGCCGGCGTGGCCACGGTGGCAATTGAAAAATCCGCAGCCAGCCCGGCGCGCACGGCTTCCAGCGGATCGGCCACGACGATGCGTTGCGGCGCGATGCCCTGGCTGATCAGGCCGCCGATCAGGCTGCGGCCCATGTTGCCGCCGCCGATGAAGGCGATGCGGCCGTTGCTGGGGAGGGAGGATGTTGAAACGTTCATGATGATGCGAAGCAATCCGTGAATTGGAGAATGACACCGGCACCGGGCCGGCGATGAAGATTCAGCGCGCCAGTTTCCAGGCCAGCGGCAGCGCCAGTACGGCCAGCAGCACTTCCCAGGCACCGGTGTTCAACTGCCACCAGGTCCATGCCAGTTGCGGGCCGGTGAGCCACAGCGCCTGATGCGGCAGGATCGCGAAACCCACGCCGATATTGGCCGAGCCGACGACGAAGATCCCGGCCAGGATCGACAGCATTGTCGTCGCCACCGCAACGCCGGCGCGATGCCGGCCGGCGGCAAGTCCGGCCAGGCGCAGCAGCAGCGCGGCATCGATCGCCGCGACCAGCGCCATCCAGCCGCAGGGGCCGCGCAAAGCCAGGCTAACGCCGGCCCAGATCGCGGCTACGCCGGCGATGGCGACGAGCGCGGTGAAAGCGGCGAGCATATGGGTGCTGAAGGTAGTGGAAGTCACGCAGGGCCGTGGCGCGGAGCGGGTGCAGTAGAATAGCCGGTCACGGTCCCGAGTCCGACGCGAGCGCATCGCTGTGTGCCGGCGCCGCACTTTTTTGCCATCCGCGTCACCTGCGACGCGCAACGAGTGATCCACCCCATGTACAGCCGCAGCAGCGAACCGGTCAAATTCGAACGCGATTGCGAGGCCGTGATGGTCCCGCAGGGCGACGAGGTGACCTTGCCGGCCGGCAGCGTCGGTTACATCACCCAGGCGCTGGGCGGCAGCTTCACGGTGTTTGTCGAAGGTAATCTGTTCCGCATCGCCGGCGTCGATGCCGATGCCCTCGGCAAGGAGCCGCCGGAACCGATCGAACTGCCGGACAACGCCACCGACGAGGACATCGAAAAACTCGCCTGGCAGCAGATGCGTACCTGCTTTGATCCGGAAATCCCGGTCAACATCGTCGAGCTGGGCCTGGTCTACAGCTGCCAGATCAGCCATGGGGACGACGGCTCGCGTCGCATCGCGGTGACGATGACGCTGACCGCACCGGGCTGCGGCATGGGCGACATCCTCGTGCAGGACGTGACCGACAAGCTGGAAATGATCCCGACCGTGGTCGAAGCCGATGTCGAGCTGGTGTTCGATCCGCCGTGGAACCAGGGCATGATGTCCGAAGCTGCACGGCTGGAAACCGGCATGATGTAAACCGCCCCTGTAGCCTGCGCTTACCCGGGCTACATGTGGTTTGTTCGCGAGGGGCGGTTTTCACGCGGCGGCGGTTCAATACGGCAGGTGCGGGTTCGTGGGTTTGCGGGCGAGGTGGAGCGCGAGTGCGGCTTCCGCGTCGTCGTCCAGCGCGGCCGGCGGCAGCACGCCTTCATCCAACAGTTCCTTCAACAGGGCGACGGTGTCGAAACGCTGTTTGCTGCTGATGCGGCGCAGGAGGCGGGTGCTGGAGCGCTGCTTCAGCCATTCCACCAGTGCCTCCTGATGCTCGGGTGGCACCCGGCTGCTGATCAGGTAGAGGTCGGGGCGCAGGATGTCGGCCAGCAGCAGTTCGGCCAAGGCGGCGGCGAAGGCCTGTTTCTGTTCCGCAGTGAACAGGGCAGGGGGTTCCGGCGCGGCGTGCTGCAACACGGCTGGGACGTCACGGGCCTGGCGGCGAAGGAAGCAGGGGATATCCATGTATTCGCCTGCGGCCGGTACGGGAACCGCGCGCTGATACAGCAGCATGCCTTCAGGCTGCATATGCGGCACCGGCACGATCTGCGGCAGTTCCGCAGCTTTGTCAGCGTCCGCGCGTTCGTGTACCAACACAGCCTTGGTCTGCGCCGTGATCAGACCGTAGCGCAGCGCCACCGCTTCCTTGTCGCTGTCCGATGCGTGCGCGTACAGATGCTGGCCGGCCCAGGCGCGCAGCGCGGGATCGGGTTGCGGTAAGGTGAAGGTGATGGTCTGACGTGTGGCGAGTTGGCCATCGGGAGAACGCAACGTCAGCGTCAATTCGCGCGGTGGTGCGGTGGCATCGCAGCGTGCGATCAGCGTCAATGCGTCGCCCGGATAAACCCGCGGCGCCGGCAGTGGCCACACCTGCGGCGTGCCCCAGTCGGTATCGATCAGCAGCGGGCTGTGACGGGCGCGGCGAAGCTGGCGCACCACGGCGTCATCGATGGGTTCGGCCGGCATCGCGCGTTCCATCGTGGCGCCCGTGGCCTGCGACAGCGGCGCCAGTACATCGGCACCGGCGCTGCTGCCGACTGCGACGCTGAAGATGCGCACGCCGCCGGTTTGCGCACGCCGCGACACGCTTTCCAGTTGCTCGCTTGTCACGCCGCCATCGGTGACCAGGATGATGATCCTGTTTTCAGGCGGGCCGTCGAGCCGTTCCAGCGTGTCCAGCGCCGATTCCAGCGCCGCCGCCATTTCGGTGCCGCCGAGATTGGCATCGACGGTGTCGGCAAGGCGGTACAGGCTCTGGCGCACGAGTTCGCTGGCGCGCAACGGGCGGCGGAACATCGGATGCGGCCGGGTGCCGAACGGGATTACCTGAATGCGGTCCTGTTCACCGAGCAGATCAGCCACCGAGTGCAGCGCCTGGCGCGATTGCACGATCGCATCGCCGATCATCGAGCCCGAGCCGTCCAGCAGCAGGCAGATGTCGCGTGCTGGCTCAGGCGAACAATCATCGCGGGGTGCCAGCGCGGTGACCACGGCCAGGCAATCGTGGCGCTGGTTGGATCCGGCCGGCGTTTCGTCCTGCACCAGCATCGCGCGGGCCGGTGGCACTTCGGCCAGATCAAAGGCCAGCACCAGATCGCGGTCGAGCAGGGCGTTGTCCATCATCAGCTCGGCGCCGGCATCGGTGCGGTGATGGCGTACGCCGGCGAGGTTGCAGCGCACCGCGCAATCGGCGAGCAGGCCCGTGATGCGGATTTGCACACTGAGCGGATGCTCGACGGCGAAATCATGCTGAGGCGTGACCAGCGCATCGAGCCGGCTGCGGCCATAGCGCGGGCGGTGCACCAGTGGCAGACTGAAACGCGCACTGTAATCGGCCACGTTCAGCGCGGCGGCGAAGGTCAGCACGATTTCGCCGGATTCGTCGGGCAGCAGATTGCCCAGATTCACGCACAGCAGGCCGGGTTCGAGTTCTTCCAGCAACACGGCCGAATCGCCGTCGCTGATGGCGCCGTCATAACGCTGTTCGGCGCCGCGTGTCGGCAGCACCTGGGCGCTGAGATTGCGGCCGTTGAAACCGATCGTCGCGCTCATGCTGCAGAAGGCGGCATCCAGCGGCACCGGGAACGAATACACCGCTTCGATGGCGGTTTCCCCATGGTTTTTGAAGACGTGGCGCAGTTCGTAGGTGGCCAGCAGGTTGTGGATGCCGATCTGCAGATCGGTGTGCGCCAGCGGGATGGTGGCGTTGCGGTGGCGGCGGTCGCGGTGCGGGGCGATGATCATGCGGTTCTCCTGCTCGGGAAGTCAGTCGTCGGTGGGTGGCGGGCGCAGTTCGTCCAGCGCCGCGCGCACGCGCTGGAACAGCTGGCGGATCTGGCTCTGGGTCAGGCCGGCGCGCTCGGGTGCGACCGACAGTTCGATACCGTCGGCCACGATCAGGTGCGAACGCACTTCGATCGCACCAGGCCGGGCTGGCGCCAGTGGCGCTTCCTGCCGGGCCTGCAGCAGGCCGGCGATGGCATCCAGCGACAGGCCGCTCTCCTGCCACTGGCGGATGCGCAGCAGCGCGGCCAGATGCTCGGGCGTGTACCAGGCGCCGCGCCGTTCGCCATGTGGTGGCGGCAGCAGGCCCTTCTGGATGTAGAAGCGAATGGTGCGGCCGGGCACGCCGGACTGGTCGCTGAGTTGTTCGAGGGATAATTTCATATGGACACCATTAGTGTCGCAAATGGTGTTTCATAATTTCCCGTCCGTCAAGGCTTTATTTGTTGTTCTGAGGTGACGCAGCGCGTCTTTTGTTGTCGCCCAGCGGCAGAATTTCGCGCATTGTTGCGGTGCAGAACAGATTTCCGGGTTCGCTGATGTGTGCGGAAAGCCTGATGCCATGCGGTTTTTCCCGCGCAGTCGTGATGAAAATCACGTTCTGGTTGACAGTTTTTTTTCGCCATTGCTACGGTCCAGCCGCGCTTCCGCCTTGGGGACGGGTGGGCGCCACCATCCGATTCCGCATCCGCTGCATGCCGTCTGTGCAGTCGTGAAGCGGGGCGCGCGGTCACCGGGGGGAGGCCGTGGCAGGGGAGCTGGCAGTGCTGGATGCAGTGTCATTGGATGGGCGAAGGGAGACGCGATCCGGGCGTGCCGGATCACCCGTCCGACGACCTTTCCTTCCTAAAAATGGGGATGTTCAATCGTGCTTATCTGCAACTTCCGCCTGGCCAGGGCGAATGCGATGGCGCTTGCCGTCGCGCTGGCGTGTGCCGCACCGCTTGCCGGTGCCGATGAATTCGTGGCTTCAGGAGCCCGGCTCCAGACCTCGGCGCTGGAGGCCGATGGCCGCTACGACCGTTTCATCATCAAATTCCAGGACAGCGGCAATGCGCGCCTGTCCACCGCCCGCCGCAACGCGGCCTTCTCGCTGGCCGGCAGCCGCCACAATCTCCAGGTTTCCAGTCTGCGGCAATTGGCCGTGGGCGGTGAAGTGATCGAACTGGACCGCGCGCTGGATGCCACCCAGGCGCATGAGTTCATGCAGGATCTGGTCGAGCAGGGCGGCGTGGAATACGTCGAGGTGGATCGGCTCAACCAGATCCGCTTCGTGCCCAACGACACCCGCTACGGCGAGATGTGGCACTACTTTGAAAGCGTGGGCGGGCTCAATGTGCAGAACGCCTGGGATATTTCCACCGGCAGCGGCGTGGTGGTGGCGGTGCTGGATACCGGCATCACCAACCACAGCGATCTCAATGCCAACGTGGTAGCCGGCTACGACTTCATTTCCAGCACTTCGGTGGCTGGCGACGGCAATGGCCGCGACGCCGATCCGAGCGATCCGGGCGACTTCTCCGGCGGCTATTCCTCCAGTTGGCACGGCACCCATGTGGCCGGCACGGTGGCGGCGGTGGGCAACAACAACAAGGGCATCGCCGGGGTTGCCTTCGGCGCCAAGATCCAGCCGGTTCGCGTGCTCGGCCGTGGTGGCGGCTACGATTCGGACATCGCCGAGGCCATCGTCTGGTCATCGGGCGGCAACGTCAGCGGCGTGCCGGCCAATGCCACGCCAGCCAAGGTCATCAACCTGAGCCTGGGCGGCAGCGGTTCGTGCGGCAGCACCTTCCAGAACGCGATCAACAGCGCGGTGTCGCGTGGTTCGGTGGTGGTGATTGCGGCCGGCAACGACAATATGAACGTGTCCAACGCCTCGCCGGCCAACTGCAATAACGTCATCGCGGTGGCGGCCAATGACAAGGAAGGCAACCGTTCCTGGTATTCCAACTACGGCAATCTGATCGACGTGACCGCGCCGGGCGGTGAAACCTGCATCCCGAATGCATCACTGACTGCCTGCCAGACCGCGACCACGGCCAAGGGCGTGCTGTCCACGCTCAACAGCGGCAGCACCACGCCGGTGGCCGAAACCTACGCCTTCTACGACGGCACCTCGATGGCGACCCCGCATGTGGCCGGCGTCGCGGCATTGATGATCGCGGCCTCGCCCACCACACTGACTCCGGCGCAGATCGAAACCACGCTGAAGAACACCGCGCGTCCGCTGCCCGGCACCTGCAGCGGCGGTTGCGGTGCCGGCATCGTCGATGCCTATGCCGCAGTGTCGGCCGTGGCCGGCAGTGGGCCGGGCAATACGCCGCCGGTGGCGAACTTCAGCAGCACCGTGAACGGGCTGACGGTGAACTTCACCGACACCTCGACCGATGCCGACGGCAGCATCGCCTCGCGCAGCTGGAACTTCGGTGACGGCACCACGTCCAGCGCAGCCAACCCGAGCAAGACCTACGCTTCGGCCGGCAGCTACAACGTGACCCTGACCGTTACCGACAACCAGGGCGCCAGCCACAGCAAGAGCGCCACGGTGACGGTGGCTGCGAGTGGCGGCAGCGTGCTGGCCAACGGCGTGCAGGTCACCGGCATTTCCGGCGCGGCTTCCAGTGCCCAGTACTGGACGATCGAAGTGCCGGCCGGCGCGACCGATCTGAACATCACGATGTCCGGCGGCAGCGGTGATGCCGATCTGTACGTGCGTCGCGGTTCGGCTCCGACCACGTCCAGCTACGATTGCCGTCCGTATCGCGCCGGCAACAACGAGGGCTGCACCTTCGCCACGCCCACCGCCGGCACCTGGCATGTGATGGTGCGCGGCTACAGTGCGTTTTCCGGTGTTTCGCTGGTCGGCAGCTACTCGACCCAGGCCCCGAACACGCCGCCGGTGGCGAACTTCAGCAGCACGGTGAACGGGCTGACGGTGAACTTCACCGACACCTCGACCGATGCCGACGGCAGCATCGCCTCGCGCAGCTGGAACTTCGGCGACGGCACCACGTCCAGCGCAGCCAACCCGAGCAAGACCTACGCTTCGGCCGGCAGTTACAGCGTGACCCTGACCGTTACCGACAACCAGGGCGCCAGCCACAGCAAGAGCGCCACGGTAACGGTGGCGGCGAGTGGCGGCAGCGTGCTGGCCAACGGCGTGCCGGTGAGCGGCATTTCCGGCACGGCATCCGATGCTCAGTACTGGACGATCGAAGTGCCGGCCGGCGCAACCAATCTGAACATCACGATGTCCGGCGGCAGCGGTGATGCCGATCTGTACGTGCGTCGCGGTTCGGCCCCGACCACGTCCAGCTACGATTGCCGTCCGTATCGCGCCGGCAACAACGAGAGCTGCACCTTCGCCGCGCCCACCGCCGGCACCTGGCATGTGATGGTGCGTGGTTACAGCTCATTCTCCGGCGTGACCCTGACGGCCAGTTACACCGAGCCATCCGGCGGCGGCAATGTGTTGTCCAACGGCGTGCCGGTGAGCGGCATCTCTGGTACGGCCGGCAGCACGCAGTTCTGGACCATCGTGGTGCCCAGCGGCCGCAGCAGCCTGGAGATCTCGATGTCCGGCGGCAGTGGTGATGCGGATCTGTACGTGCGTCGCGGTTCGGCCCCGACCACGTCCAGCTACGATTGCCGTCCGTACCGTGTCGGCAACAACGAAGTCTGCACCTTCAATGCGCCCACGGCCGGGACGTACCACATCATGGTGCGCGGCTACAGCACGTTCTCCGGGGTGAACCTGGTGGGCAGCCACAACTGACCCCGGACCGCATGACCGGACAGGTCATGTGCCGATGCAAAACAACAAGCCCCGGCATGCCGGGGCTTGTTGTTGATGCGAAAGATGTGGAAAAGGTCAGTTGCCGCTGGCTTCGAAGCGGTTCGCGGCGACGTTCTTGCGCACGCTGCGCGGGTCCCAGATACGGCCGTTCATCGCGATGTAGACGCCCGCTGGCAGGCATTGCACGGCGCCCACCGCGCAGCCGATATTGAACTCGGCATCGGAGCCGCGGAAGCGGGCCGGATTCAGCGCGCCGGTCAGCACGATGGTCTTGTCCGGAATGCTGGCCAGCACGCGCGCGGTTTCCACCATGGTGTCGGTGCCGTGTGTCACCAGCACGCGTTCGGCATCCTGCGCCGCGATGGTGGCGCGCAGCAGTTCGCGGTCGCTGTCGCTGATGTGCAGGCTGTCCTTGCGCAGGATCGGGATCACGTTGAAGGTGAACGCCACGCCCAGCTCTTCCAGGATGCGGCCGATCTGCGGTTCGCCGATCTGGAAGTCGGACTTGTCGTCGAAATAGATCTTGTCGATGGTGCCGCCGGTGGTGACGATGCACAGTCGATCCATGGTGTTCACCTGTAGCCTGCTGCGAGGGCGCGCATCATACACCGGGCTTGCGCCCGAACCGGTGCCAGAAGCCGTTCCAGCTGGCCGCGACAATCACCAGCAGCGCCAGCGCCACCTCGAGCAGGGCCGGCACCCGCGCTGGCACTGACACCCAAGCTTCCATCACGCCGTGGCTGAACATCAGCAAGGCGCCGAGGCTGCCCCAGAACGGCGCGCTGCGGCGTCGCAACAGCACCAGCACGGCGGCAGGCAGCATCGGCAGTGTATGCAGCAGTGCGGCCAGCCAGGCTGGTACCTGCTGCGGTGGCAGCCACCACAGATGCCAGACCAGCGGCAGCACCACCAGCGCCAGGATGCCGAACGCGGCCAGGCGGCGCGCGCTCATGCCGACAGCTTCCGTGCCAGTTGCGCCACGCGCCGGCCGAGCGCGCGTGCCAGCTGTTTTTCCTCGGCGCTGGGTTCCGGATCATCCTGCGCTCCGGCGACATGGCTGGCGCCATACGGCGTGCCGCCGCTGCGGGTGGTGTTCAATGCGTTTTCGGTGAACGGGATGCCGACCAGCAGCATGCCGTGGTGCATCAGTGGCAGCAGCATCGTCAGCAATGTGGATTCCTGCCCGCCGTGCATCGTGGCGGTTGAGGTGAAGGCCGCCGCCGGTTTGCCGATCAGTGCGCCCGAGGCCCACAACGCACCGCTGCCATCGAGAAAATGCTTCAGCGGCGCGGCCATATTGCCGAAGCGCGTCGGGCTGCCGAGGATCAGCCCGGCACATTCCTCCAGATCGCGCTGGGTGGCATAGGGCGCGCCGTCCTCCGGTTCCGGTGGTGCCGCAAGCTGTGTCACCGCCGCTACCGGCGGCACCGAACGCAGGCGCGCCTGCACCCCGGCCACTTCCTCCACTCCGCGCGCCACCTGCCGCGCCAGACGTGCGACCGAACCGCCGCGGCTGTAGTAGAGGATCAGGATGTCGTTCATCGGCAAGGCACGGGCAAAAAGGCAGGGCGACAAGGATAGGGGCTGGGCGGGAGTTTGGGGGCGCCCGCAGCGGCGATGGCGCGATATCGAAGGTTTGCATCGCGTGCGGTGCCAGTCTTCAGGTTTGTCCGGCACCGCATCAGGTATCTTTCGCGCCATGGATTTTTTGCATTCCATGCGTGGATGGGTCGAGGCGCGGCGCGAGAAGGCGCGGGCGTTCGTGCGGTTTCTGGTGCACCGCTTCATTGAGGACCGCTGCCTGGATTCGGCCGCGACGCTGGCCTACGCGACGCTGTTTGCGGCGGTGCCGCTGGCGGCGGTGGTGTTCGGGATCGTGTCGATGTTCCAGGTCTACGAAGGCTGGATCGAAGAGCTGACCCGTTTCGTGTTCACCAATTTCGTACCGGGTGCGGCCGATACGGTGGCCGGTTTCTTGGCAGAGGCGGCCGGCAATGCGCGTGCGCTTTCCGGCGTGGGTGCGGTGACGGTGCTGGCCACGGCGCTGCTGACGCTGTCGCGGATCGAAGGCACCTTCAACCGCATCTGGCGCGTCACCACCCCGCGCCGGCCGTTGTCGCGGCTGCTGATCTACTGGGCGGCGCTGACCTTGTTGCCGCTGCTCGCGGTGGCCAGTTTCGCGGTGACTTCCTATCTGGCGTCGTTGCCGATTATCGGGGACGGAACCGGTGCCGGGCTGCTGCGGATATTGCCGGTGCTGCTGGAATTCGTCGCCTTCACCCTGGCGTATCGGCTGATTCCCAATCGCAGCGTGAGCCTGCGCCATACCGCGATTGCCGGCCTGCTGGCAACGCTGTTGTTCGAGCTGGCCAAGTGGGGCTTTGCGCTGTATCTGACGCGGGCCAATTACCAGGCGCTGTACGGCGCGATCGCGGTGATTCCGATCTTCCTGATCTGGCTTTATGTGTCGTGGGTGGTGATGCTGCTGGGGGCATCGTTCGCGGCCTCGCTGTCGGCGTTCCGCTTCCAGCCGGCGCAGCGCCTGCTGCCGGCCGGATACGAAATGTACGGGCTGCTGCGCGTGGTCGGGCGTTTTGCGCAGGCTTACCGCACCGGTTGCGGCCTGACCACGGTGCATCTGCGCCAGCTGGAGCCGGCGATCGGCGATGATGTGCTGATGCGGATGCTGCGGACGCTGGTGGATCTGGATGTGATCCGGCGCCTGGAGGACGGCGGCTTCGTGCTGGCGCGTGATCTGGGCAGCATCGAACTGGGTGAATTCCACGAACGCGCCGGCCTGCGCCTGCCGATGAGCGGGCAGCCGCTGCCTGATGGCGAGGACGCGCTGGGCCGGCGTCTGCGTGATGAACTGGAAGCGCTGCGTGCGCCATTGCGCGTGCCGATGCAGCGCAGTCTGGCGCAGGTGCTGGGTATTGATGACAACGGAGAATCCTGATGAATCGCATGTTTCAAGCACTCGGCCTGTTCGCGCTGCTGGGCTGTTCACTGGCCGCCGCTCCGGCGCTGGCGCAGGACGAGGACAACGAGGTGCCCGAGCTGCGTGTGGCCACCCTCGACGGGCCGGTGTTCGATCTTTCCGCCAAGCGCGGGCAGTGGGTGGTGGTGAATTACTGGGCCACCTGGTGCAGCCCGTGCCTGAAGGAAATGCCGGATCTGCGCGCTTTCGCCGAGTCGCGTGATGACGTGGCGCTGATCGGTCTGGCCTACGAGGACATCAGTGCCGAAGAGATGCGGGCCTTTCTACGCGAACACCCGGCCGGTTATCCGATCGCGATTGTCGATGTCTACAATCCGCCGGCGGATTTTCCCGCGCCGCGCGGCCTGCCGATGACCTGGCTGATCGCGCCCGAAGGCCAGGTCGCCAAGCGTTTCCTCGGGCCGGTGACCGGGCGCGATCTGGCGCAGGCGATCAGCGCTGCGCTGCCATGAGAAGCACGGTCCGGTTTCTGGTCGAGGGTCGGGTGCAGGGCGTGTTCTATCGCGTCAGCACGCGCGACCGCGCCGTGGCGCTGGGGCTGGACGGGCATGCGCTGAACCTGCTTGATGGCCGGGTCGAAGTGCTGGTGGCCGGTTCACCAACCGCGATCGACGCATTGGCTACATGGCTGCGGCAGGGGCCGGAAAAGGCGCAGGTGTCGGCGGTGAAACGAGAGGATGCGGGCGGTGAAACCGTGGCGCCGGGTTTTCGCACCGGCTGATCCGGAAACTGTTGTGCAGCAGGACGGCGATGCCGTGATTGGGATTCAGGCAAGCAGCCGCATCGAGTAGTCGATCGCCTGCACGTGCTTGGTCAAAGCGCCGATCGAAACAAAATCCACGCCGGTGGCGGCGATCTGCGGCAGCGTTTCGAGGCTGACGTTGCCGGAGACTTCCAGCGGAATGCGGCCGGCGGCCAGTGCAACGGCGCGCTGCATGTCCTGCACGGTGAAGTTGTCGATCAGCACGCGGTCCACTGCGGCGTCCAGCGCCTGCTGCAGTTCGTCCAGGTTTTCCACTTCGCAGATCAGCGGCAGCGCGGGAAACCGCTGGCGTGCGCTGGCGACGGCGGCAGAGATCGAGCCGGCTGCGAGGATGTGGTTTTCCTTCAGCATGATGGCGTCGTGCAGGCCGATGCGGTGGTTGTGGCCGCCGCCGCAACGCACCGCGTATTTCTGTGCCAGACGCAGGCCGGGCAGGGTCTTGCGGGTATCCAGGATGCGCAGCCGGCTGCCCGGCACCGTGGCCACGGCCGCGACATGGCGAGCGGTGGTGGTGGCGGTGGCCGAGAGCGTCTGCAGGAAGTTCAGTGCGCTGCGTTCGGCGGTGACCAGCGCAGCGCTGTGCGCGTGGATCAGGCCAAGTGCGGTGCCCGGTGCGATCTGCTGGCCATCGCCGACGGACCACTCGAAGCGCGCCTGCGGGTCCAGCGTGCGGATGCAGGCTTCGACCCAGGGCAGGCCGGCGACCACGGCATGTTCACGGCAGACGATGCGGGCGCTGCGGGCGCTGTCGGGCAGCAGGGCGGCGCTGGCATCGCCGCTGCCGATGTCTTCACACAGCGCACGCGCGACATCCAGCGCAATCTGTTCCGGGGCGGGAGCGTGCAGTTGCATGGGTCAGGACCGCTGCGCGCGGGTGCTGCCGTTGCCGTGCTGCTGGAGCTCGTCGATCAGCGTGCGCAGGGTGCGTTCCAGCAGGCGGTTGCTTTCGATGATGCTGGCCAGGCCGGCTTCCAGTTCGGCCGCCAGTGTTTCGGGCGCGGCTTCGCGCACCTTGTTGCCGTTGCGGTTCACGAACAGGCTGACGCCGGTGTAGGGGCTGGTCCAGCACAGCTTGGCGCGCTCGGCATCGGCCTCGGGCGTGGGACGGAATTCGAACCAGCTGCCCGGCTGCAATGAGCGCAGCTTCGCCAGCAGCAGCGGGTCGATATCATCCGGGTGCGGCTGGTTTTCGACCAGTTCGTGCTGCCACTGCGCGGAAAAATCCGACTGCGCCAGGCTGGGATCGGTTTCGTACAGGTAATCGGGTGGCTCGCGCTGCTCGGCCTGGCTCTGGAGAAAGTCCTCAAGGCGCGCGACCAGCGCCTGGATTTCGCTGTCGTGCAGCGCGACGCTGGTCAGGCCCTGGCGCAGAAGATCCGGCAGCGTCTGCCGCGCGCGCGCCAGGCGCTCCGGATCATTGCCTGCGGCGCTGGGGTCGTCGGCCCACAGCAGTTCGTCGACGAATTCCAGCACCTGGCGGAAGGCGGCGCTGGCCTCGCCATGGCGCAGCCAGACCAGCGCCAGGTGGTTGGACCAGGGGCCGCGCAGCAGTTGCCGCACCCATGGCATCGGTTCGTGCTGGCGCAGGCGCTGTTCCAGCAGGGTGGCGATGCGGCTGCGCGCCAGGGTGAGGCGCTCGCGCCCGATCACGGTTTCGATCGCGCGCTGTTCGGCAAGATCGGCGCGGTGGCGGCTGCTTTCCAGCTGCTGGCGCAGGTCGTTGACGGCCTGGGCAAACTCGATCGGGCGTTCGTCCTGGAAGTGCGAAGCCAGTTGCTCCACGGTCAGCGCGATCTGCTTGAGCAGGAGGCTGTTGGGATCGGCCGAGCGGCACCAGCCGATCGCCAGCTGGCCCAGTTCGTCGACCAGTTCGCGCGCCGGGTGGCTGCTGCCGCGCAGCAGTTGCGGGTCTTTCAGCGCGGTGCGCAGGAATGGCACATGCAGCCGCGCCAGGATGCCCTGCAGCGGTTCGGGAAGATGCGGATCGTGCCGGATGTGGGAGAACAGCAGGCCGATCAGGTCGATGATGTCCTCGTCTTCGGCGGCCGGCTGGAGACTGCCGGAATCGGCCAGTTCGCGCGCGGTTTCAAGCAGTTGCGGCTTGAGCTGCAGCGGTTCGCCTTCGTAGGTCCAGAGCGTATCGAGCGCCGCATCCAGCGTGGCGGTGGGCAGCGCCGGGCCGGATTCGGTGTCTGGCGACAGTGCTGGCGCATCGGCGGCAAGACGCTGGACCGCCTGTTTGCGGGCTTGCAGCAATTGCTGGATTTCGCCCAGCCGCACCTCGTTGCCGTCGGCCGCCTGGGCCGGCTCCGGGGGGGCAGGGCGTGGCGCATCGGCATCGGCATCGGCATCGGGCATGCGGCGTGGCTGGCCACGGCGCAGCGGCGGTATCGGCGCGCGCGGCGTGATTGCCGGGTCTGGGAGCTCGGGCAGGATGCCGGCTTCCTGCAGCATCGTATTGAGCCGCGCGTACAGGGTTTCCAGCGCGCGCAGCACATGCTGGCCAAACAGCGCGTGCGCGATCAGGCGGAGTTCGACATTGACGTCGGCGCGCGAGATCGCAGTGCGGAAGGCCCGGCCCAGACCGCGCGGTGACATCGCGCTGCTCAGCGGATCGGCCGGCGGCGGTTGTCCATCGAGTGCGGCCAAACGGGTCAGCAGGGTGGACAGCAGCGGCGCCAGACGTTCGCCCAGGCGCTGTACCTGGGTTTCAAGGCTCAGGGTTTCTTCCTGTTCGTCCTTGTCCACCAGTTGCAGCGGGCGGCTGCGTGGTGCCGGTGTCTGTGGTGCGGGTTCGGATTGCAGGGCCTGCGCGGCGGCGTCGAGGAAGGCGGTTTCGATATCGACCCGCATCCGGCGTAATTCGCGCAGGCCGTCGAAATACAGATGCTGCTGGGCGCTGACGCGGCTGCGTTCGGCCAGATCGAACAGGCGGTTGTCCAGCTCTTCGAACAGCTGGTGCAGCGGCTGGGCCAGTTGCTCCTGCAGTTCGCTGCGCAGGCGCGTGCGCAGCGCGATATCGGTTTCGGGCATGTCGGGGTCAGCCTGCGGCCGCACCGGCGGGCGGCAGAAGGATCGATTCGGAGGCCAGCAGCACCGGGATGCCGTCTTCAACGCGATAGCAGCGATCCTGCGCGGCGGTGATCAGGCCGGCCCGCAGCGGCTGCGGCGCCGTGCCGTCATCGGCGCTTTGCGCCTGGCCCTGCGCGATGGCGCGGTTCACCGATTCCAGTTGTGCCGATGTCATCAGGCCCAGACTCTGGCCGGAGGCGGGGCAGCGGAGAATCTCCAGCAGGCGTGTATCGAGTGTCATGTGGAGTGTGCCCATTGCGATGCTTCAATTCTGTCAGCCGTGTGCTACGACTACAATAGCGGCTGCCTCGAAAGGACTTTCAGGATGAACCAGACGTCACCGCCGCCGCTCGTCGGTCTTGTGATGGGATCGCGCTCGGATTGGGACACGATGCAGCATGCTGCCGCCCGCCTGGAGGCGCTGGGAATCGGGTTCGAAACCCGTGTGGTTTCCGCGCACCGCACGCCCGAGCTGCTGTTCGACTACGCCCGAAGCGCGCAATCGCGCGGTCTGCGCGTAGTGATCGCCGGGGCCGGTGGTGCCGCGCATCTGCCGGGCATGATCGCGTCGATGACGCCGCTGCCGGTGCTGGGTGTGCCGGTGCAGTCGCGCGCGCTGAACGGGCTGGATTCGCTGCTTTCCATCGTGCAGATGCCGGCTGGCGTGCCGGTCGCCACGTTTGCGGTCGGGCAGGCCGGTGCGGTCAATGCGGCGTTGTTCGCGGCCTCGATCCTGGCCGGTGGTGATGCGCAGGTGCGGCAGGCGCTGGATGACTTCCGCGCCAGTCAGACCGCCGATGTGCTGGCGCATCCGGATCCTTCGCGTCCATGAGCGCGAACGCTTCCGCGCCCACTGTCGGGATTCTGGGAGGCGGGCAACTGGCGCGCATGATGGCGCTGGCCGGGCTGCCGCTGGGGCTGCATTTCCGCGTGATCGATCCGCATGCCGATGCCTGCGCGGCGGGGCTGGCGCCGCTGCGCGTGGCCGGCTTCGACGATGTCGCGGCATTGGCGCAATTCGCCGACGGGCTGGCGGTGGCGACCTTTGATTTCGAGAACGTGCCGGCGGCCTCGATCGAAGCGCTGGCCACGCGCGTGCCGGTGCATCCGGGCAGCGCGGCGCTGGCCACCGCGCAGGACCGGCTGGTCGAGAAAACCTGTTTCAACCGCCTCGGCATCCCGACGCCGGGATTTGCCGCGGTCGATGATCGTGCCGGGCTGGATGCCGCGCTCGCTGAACTCGGCGCGCCGGCGATCCTGAAGACGCGCCGTTTCGGCTATGACGGCAAGGGCCAGTTCCGGCTGCGCAGTACCGCCGATGCGGATGCGGCCTGGGCTGCACTTGGCGCGCAGGCGGACACCGTGGGCTTGATTCTCGAAGCCTTCGTGCCATTCCAGCGCGAGTTGTCGGTGGTCGCGGTGCGTGGGCGCGATGGTGATTTCCGCTGCTGGCCGCCGACCCGCAACTGGCATGTCGATGGCGTGCTGTCGCTGAGCCTGGCACCTGCGCGGGTGGCGCCGGAAATCGAGAAGCAGGCAATCGGATACGCGCGGGCGCTGGCGGAACATCTGGACTACGTCGGGGTGTTCGCACTGGAGCTGTTTGAAGTCGATGGCCGCCTGTTGGCCAACGAAATGGCGCCGCGCGTGCACAACTCCGGCCATTGGACGATTGAAGGCGCGGAAACTTCACAGTTCGAAAACCATCTGCGTGCAGTGCTGGGCTGGCCGCTGGGCAGCACGGCGGCGCGCGGGATGTCCTGCATGTTGAACTTCCTCGGTGACATGCCCGATGCACGCGCACTGCTTGCGGTGCCCGGCGCGCATTGGCACGACTACGGCAAGCCCGCGCGTGCCGGGCGCAAGATCGGCCATGCCACGTTGCGTGCCGATGATGCCGCCCCGCTGGCCGATGCCCTGGAGCAGGCCGGCAAGGCACTGGGCCGCGAAGCACAGGTGGCGCCGGCGATCTCCTGCTTGCGGGCCGGCTGACCCGCTTTTTCGACACTTACGCCGGTACGACGCAGCTTCGTTCCCGGCTGCCGGCTGGTGTCGGATCGCGCTCCGGCACGGTCATTGGCAGGTCCGATAGACTGCGGCCATGCGTTATCACTTTGCCGGCTTCGTGTTCGATGCCGACAATCTATCGCTGACCGGCCCGCAGGGTGAGCACACCTTGCGCCCGATGAGTGCGCGCGTTTTGCAGTCATTGCTGGATGGCGCGCCCAACCTGATGCGGCATGACGAACTGATCGACCAGGTCTGGGGCAATCAGGCGGTGACTCCCGGAGTGCTGACCCATTCGATCCGGGAAATCCGCAATGCCCTGGGCGATGTGCCACAGCAGCCACGCTTCATCGAAACCCGCCACCGTCTCGGGTATCGCTTCATCGCGCCGGTGCGGATGGAAACGCGGAGCAGACAGACAGGTCCGTTGCCGGAGTCGGTGACGGCCTCCAACGCAACGCCTGAAGCACAGCCCGAATCGTCCGAGCCGCACGAAGCGCCACCGACGAACCTGCCCGCCACGCCCACCACACCATCCCCGCGCCGCTGGTGGTGGGCCGTCCTGCCATTGCTGCTGCTGGCAGGCGCGCTGCTGTGGATACGGAGCCAGCCCTTCGCTCCGGAGACGACGGGAACGGGGCCTGCCATCGCCGATGTCGGCCAACCGCATGAGCCCGAGGCCCGGCATTGGTATCAGCAGGGACTGGCCGCGTTGCATGCCGGTGATCCGGGGCAGGCACGGGAATGGCTGGAACGCAGCCGTGCGCGCGAACCCGAGGCCGTCGCCACGCTCAGCGCGCTGGCCCGGGCCGCTGCACAATCCGGTGCGATCACCCGCGCCCGTGCCTGGATGGCTGCCGCCGAACACGCCGCCAGCACTTTGCCGCGCGTCGAGCAGTTGCGCATTGCCGCCTACAGCGCAGCCCTGGACTACCGCTGGGATGATGCGGTCACGCATCTGACCGCCGTATCGCAGCTGGATCCCGGCGATGCGGAAACCGCGTTGCACCTGTTCGATGCGCAACTGGCGCAGGGCCGGCTGCGTGAGGCGGCCGCCACATTGGAGACGGTGGCAGCGCAGCCGTTGCCGGTATTGGACGAATGGCGTGTAGCGATGGCGCAGGCACGCCTGGCCGAGGCCCGGGGTGATCATCCCGCGCGGCTGGAGGCGGCGGTCGCGGCGCAGGCATTGGCACGCACACACGCCCAGCGTCTGCAAAGCCGTCTGCAACAGGCCGGTGCCCAGCTGCTGCTGGGACATCCCGACGAAACCCGGTTGCTGCTCGCTGACATGCCGGAAGCAGGCGACGGGCAGGCGCCCGACATCCATGCCCTGCGTGCCGAAAAACTGCGCGCGATCCTGCTGCGTGAAGAGGGCGACTACGCCGCCGCACAAACCCGGCTGGAACATGCCGCCACCGCTGCCAAGGCACTGGGGCAGGATGAAATGGCGGCCCGCGCCCAGCGCCAGGCGGCCTTTGTGCAGATCCAGGCAGGCCAGGCAGAGCAGGCGGTCGCCCGCCTGCAATCGCTGATCGAGGCATTGGAGGCGCAGGGAAACATCCGCGAACTGGCCAACGCGCGTGACGTGCTGGCGCTGGCGCTGCAGCACAGCGGCGACATGCCGGCGGCACTGCTCGCCAGCGAGGCGGCGCTGGCGGCCTATGTCCAGGCCGGAGACCGTCTTGGCGAAGCCTCGGCGCGTAACCAGCTGGGCATGCTGTATGGCCGCACCGGCCGTGATGACGAATCACGTGAACAGTTCGAGCTGGCGTTGCGTCTGTTCGAGAGCGCAGGCGAACGGCGCGGTGCCGCATTGGCGCAGAGCAACCTGGCCATAGTCGACGGCCGTGCCGGGCGCCGGGAGGCGGCGCGCGAACGCAACCAGGCGGCACTGGCCGCTTTCCGCGAGCTGGCCTCGTGGCCGGATGTGGCGCGCTTGCAGTTCAATCTGGCGGTGCAGGATCGCGGCAGCGGCCGCCTGCCCGAGGCCCGGGCACGCTTTGCCGAGGCGCTGGAAGCGTTTGAACGCATCGGCAGCACCGATCACACCCGGCAGGCACGCGCCAGCCTGGCGGAGCTGCTGCTGGCACAGGCCCGTCTTGGCGAAGCTGCGCAATCGCTTGAATCCGATCCGGACCCGCACGCGGGCAGTCCGCAGCCACGTGCCGCCCTGCTCACCGCGCACGGGCGTCTGGCCGCGTTGCGCGGTGATATCGAATCGGCGCAGAGCGCTTTCCGCAGCGCACGGGAATTGCGGGAAGCGGCCGGCTTGCCGGACTGGGTGCGGATGAGCGAACTGGATCTGGCCGAGCTGGCAGCCCGTGCCGGGCAACTGGCCCGGGCCGAGCAGGCCGCCCGCCAGCTGCGGCGTGACATGACCGAGGCCGGCGATGCCCATGCCGCGATCCAGGCAGGGCTGCTGCTGGCGGCGGTGCTGGAACGTCAACGCGAAGGCGCCGCCGCCTCACGCCTGCTGGAGCAGCTGGAAGCCGAGCTCATCGCCCATCCCGATGCGATGGCGTCGCTGCGCCTGGACCTGTTGCGCGTGATGCTGCGCGAGCGGGGCCGCACCGAGCTGGCGACGCAGGTGGCCGCAGCGGCGCGTGCCATCGGCTATGAACTGCTGGCGCTGCGTGCCGACCTGCTTGCCGGTGGCGATGCCGGTCGACAGGCGCTGGAGGTACTGGAACGGCAGGGCATCGGCACCGAAGGCGTGCCGCCGCTGCTGCTTTATTGAATGGGCTCAAAACCATCGGCGAATATGCCTTCGCCCGACCAGGTCACCAGGATGTCGTCCACATCGATGCGCGAGTCGGGGTGTGAGGAGCTTCCAATGCCGACCAGTAGTGCGCCCAAGCCACGATCACCCATGTCCACATTGTGCGGGCGGTTGCTGATGTACGGCTGGCCATCGATGGACAGGTTATAAGTGCCCGCGTCCATGTCGTAGACCCATTCGATCAGATACGACTCGCCGGGCGACCAGGTGAATCCGAAAAGCAGGGTGGCAGGGCCGCCCGTGGCATCGGAGACGCTGGCCGTCCTGGTTCGACTGAAGTACAGGGTGCCGAAACTTTTTGCTGAGGATCCAGCTTCTCGCAGATTTACCGGATAGCCGCCGACCCAGTCTTCGGCAGGCGCCATCCCTGGAGTGACGCGGAGCCAGATGGAGACGGTGCCGGTACGGATCTCCATGTCGTCACGCCACTGGAATCGGGCGCTGCCGGCGCCAGTCCCGGGTGTGTTCCAGCTGATGGCCAATGCCTTGCCAGACATCACGTCATCGCGTACCACGGCATCCATTCTGGCCGGGACGCTTACCGGCTCGCCCAATGCTGCACCGCCGGTGCCGATCGGCTGGTCCAATGGCTTGTCATCGAAATCGGCGGCCAGCAGCAGTTCCTGCGCGCCGGCTGACATGCTCCAGCACAGCACTGCGGCCAGCAGCGCGATGAGGCTGAATGCGCCTGCGCGGCGGCGCGGACAGGACGGGTTGTGGGGGAAGAAAATGGCGTCGGGCATGGTGTGTTCCTGCATCAAATCAAGGACACCGTTACGGTGTATGGACAGGTCATGGGATGTCATGAAAATGCCGTGAAATTTCCGATGGGCTCATTTTTCTGATATGAAACAATGAGTTGCAACCCAGCGTGCTGCCGGTTTTCGCAGCGACAGAAGCCGGCGCCGCAGTGGGCGGGCACCGATGGGCAGGGGCCGGCGACGTGCGCCACGATGACAAAGCATCGCGGTGGCGCCGCGGTTGCGACCCCGGCCCGTCATCGGGCGCTCGGCAGGCCGGGGACGGCTTCGAACCCATCGGCGAAAATGTCGTTGGTGGCGGACCAACTCACCCGGACATCGTCCAGATAGAGCTGCGAATCGGGGTAGGACAGGGCGTGCATTCCAACCAGTACCGCGCCCAGTCCCCGGCCGTTCTGTTCCACGTTGTGCGGGCGGCCTTCAAAGTGGCGCACGCCGTCGATGGAGAAATCGTAGCGGCCCGCATCCAGGTCATACGTCCATTCCACCAGGTAGGAACGGCCGTACGACCAGCTGAAACCGGGGATGGATACGAGCTCGCCGTCGCCGCTGGCATCGGAGATGTTGGCGGAACCGTCCGCAAACAGCCGCAGGCTGCCGAACAGCTTTTCCGAGGTCTGCGATTCGCGCAGATGCACGGCGAAGCTTCCGCCCTGGACCGGAGTCAGCCGCAGTGAGACGGTGACCGTGCCGCTGTCGACCTCCGCTTCATCCAGCCAATGGAAACGGACCAGGGCGGGCGAGAGCGCATGATCGGCCCAGGTCAGCTCCAGCAGTCTCCGCTCCGTGACGACGCCGCCGCGCACCAGGGCGTCCAGCTCGGCCGGGATCTGTACCGGCTCTCCGACGGCTGCACCGCCGTTGCCGATGGGCTGGTTCAGCGGCTTGTCCTGGAAATCGGCAAGCAGCAACGGCGCACCGTTGGCAGCGGTGTCGGCAAGGTCGAGCACATAGGCCACACCGGAGCGTTCAGCGTTGTCGCTCGGGGCCCGCGAGGCGCCGATCAAGGCGCGATCACCGTGCAGAATGACAGAATGGCCGAACCAGTCTTCTACCACCCCATCGGAGGCGCTGAGCCTGCCGACCTGGCTCCAGAGATGGCCGTAGTGTTTGAACAGGTAGGCCGCGCCCAGGTCGTTGAAACTGCTGCCGATCTGTTCGACATGGGTGGCGCCGATCAGGGCCTGGTTACCGTTGAGGCTGACTGAAATGCCGAACGAGCCATGCGGCGCCGGATCGGAGGCGGTGAGCCTGCTGGTCTGGTACCAGTTGCTGCCGTAGGCGTCGAACACGTAGACGGCGCCGGAGTTGAGACCACCGCCGCCATCGGCACCGGCAGCGCCGATCAGGGCGCGGTCGCCATCCAGGCTGACCGAACCGCCGAAGCGATCATTCGCGCCGCCGCCCGAAGCGTTCAATCTGGCGGTTTGATTCCAGCTGCCGGCACGGTCGAACACATAAGCCGCGCCCGCATTGCCGCCAGCGCCACCGTGGGTGCCTGGCGCACCGATCAGCACGCGGTTGCCGTCCAGGCTGACGGCCTGGCCGAAGGAGTTTCCGGCCGCGCCATCGGCAGCGGTGAGCGTGGCGTCGAGCCACCAGGTGGGGTTGGTTGAGCCGCTGCGGTCGTAGACGTAGGCTGCGCCCGCGCCATCTTCGGGGCGGGGTGCACCGATCACCGCCCGCAGACGTTCCAAGCCGACCGAGGTGCCGAACCTGTGTTCACCTGTAGTGGAGGGCTGGAATTTGGCCACCTGGGTCCAGACCCGGTCATTACGGCGAAACACATAGGCGGCCCCGGCGCCGTCGTTCTTGAAAGGTGCGCCGATCAATGCCTGATCACCGGCCAGACTGACCGACCAGCCAAATGCATCGCCCGGGGCAGCGTCCTGGGCGGTGAGCACGCTTCTTCGGGTCCAACTGCCGTTCACCAGCTCGAACGTATAGGCGGCACCCGCATTGGTGCCCACCCTGTCATCGCCGAGTGCACCGATCAGGGCCCAGTTGCCGGACAGGCTGACCGAAAAACCGAATCTGTCGTTCAGGTAACCGTCGGGAGGGGTGAGCTTGCTTTCCAGCACGGCCGATCGCAGCGCCAGCCAGATGTCATCGCTGACACCGGCCGGGCGCTGCTGGTCCAGCGCTTCGGTGGCGGTGGGCCGTGGTGGTGGCTCCACATCCGGAGATGGAGATGCCAGGGCTGCGGTGCTGATGCTCCAGCTCAGCATGCTGACGGCCAGCACGGCGGCAAGCCGGAAAAGAGGTGAAAACGTGCAGTGGGAAAGGGGCGGGCCGGGCATGGACTTCTCCTGCGGTGCTCAAGGACGCAGGGACGTTGGCGGCATGGCCCGTCGAAGTCATGAAAATGCGATGAAACTGCGAGGAAGTTGGAAAATTCATTTCAGAACAATGGCTTGGGATGAGTTGTTGGCGCCATTGGATGGGCCCGGCTGTGCTGCGGCGGCCCGCACGACGAGCATTGTCCGGGGAAATATCCGATGCCTGCGTGCAGCTGGCAGTCTGCATAGGTTGGTGGTGAGTACAGCGAACTCCGACGTTGGCAAATCAGCAACGTGGCATCTGTTTGACCACCACGCACCCACCTGCCGGCTCCCGCGCGTTACCTGGCCGGTTCTCGCACGTTGGGATTCGCTGTACTCACCACCAACCTATGAAGTGCTCGCAGCCGTGCTCCCGCAACGCGGCGGAGCTGACGTTGCGGTGATGGTGCGTTCCCGACGATGCAGAGCATCAAGTCGTGGGCAGGCCCGCCAGTTCGCAATGGCCGTTGTCGTAAACGCGCAGCACGCTGCCCTGTTCGTACCAGTCGCCCAGCACGATGCGCTGGCGTGGCACGCCGTCGACTGCCAGCTCATGGATCGCGGGGCGGTGGGTGTGGCCGTGGATCATGCGGGTCACGCCGTAGCGGCGGAACATGTCCTCGATCGCCGGTGCCGTGGCATCGCCGATGTCGAGCGAGCTCATCGATTGCTGGTGTGCGGCGCTGGATTGGCGCGCGGCCTGCGCAAAGGCGCGGCGTTCGGCCAGAGGGCGGGCCAGCAATGCCTGCTGCCAGGCCGGATCTCGCACCTGCTGGCGCACCTTGAGGTAGGCGGTGTCGTCCCAGCACAGCAGGTCGCCGTGCAGCAGCAGCGTCGGCTGGCCGCACAGGCTGATCACGCAGGGATCGGGCAGGAGGTCGAAGCCGGCGCGCGCGGCGTAGTCGCGTCCGACCAGAAAATCGCGGTTGCCGTGGATGAAGCCGATGCGGGTGCCGGCATCGGCGACCGCTTTCAACGCATCGGCCACGGCGCCGGGCAGTTCGGCGTCATCATCATCGCCGATGAAGGCTTCGAACAGGTCGCCGGGGATATACAGCTGCGGCACCTTGCGCGCTTCGTCGCGCAGGAAAGCCAGGAACAGCGCGGTGATCTGCGGCCGGTCCGGATCCAGGTGCAGGTCTGAAACGAACAGGGCGCGCAGGCGACCGTCACCGGTGTCCATGCGCGCCCCGGAACGCGGATTATTCAGCGCTGTCGGCCGGCGCAGGCGCCGACGCAAGCACTTCGGCGCGCTCGATCACCACGGCCTGGGTCGGCACATCGGTGCGGAACGGGCCCTGGCCGCCGGTCGGGATTGCACGGATCTTGTCGACCACATCCATGCCTTCGACCACCTTGCCGAACACCGCATAACCCCAGGTCATGCCGCTCTGCTCGTTGACGTGGTCAAGACGCGGGTTGTCGACCAGGTTGATGAAGAACTGCGAATTGGCCGAATGCGGGTCGCCGGTACGTGCCATGGCGATGGTGCCGCGCAGGTTGGACAGGCCGTTGTTGGCCTCGTTGCGGATCGGCGCACGGGTCGGCTTCTGCTGCAGATCGGCAGTGAAGCCGCCGCCCTGCGCCATGAAGTTGTCGATCACGCGGTGGAACACGGTGCCGTTGTAGAAACCGTCCTTGACGTAGGTCAGGAAGTTTTCCGAGGACAGCGGCGCCTTGACCGGATCCAGCTCGATGATGATGTCGCCCAGATTGGTGTGCAGTGCCACGCGCGGGGCCGGCTCGGTCGCAACCGGTTCGGCGGCAACGGTCTCGGCGGCAACGGTCTCGGCGGCGGTGCCGGTGTCCTGGGCCAGGGCGAGTGTGGGCAGCATCAGGCCGGCGATCAGCAGGTTACGCAGGAACATTCGATGACTCCGAAGTTTGAGAATGGGCACCCGCAGGGTGCGGAGCGGAGAAGTTTAACGCCGTTGTCGCGCTGCTGGCTGTGTCGCAGCCCAACGGGATGTGTGCGGCGCCGGTGAGCGCCGGAAATCAGGCGGTGCGATCGGCCACGCGGGTATCGAAGGCGGCGGCATAGCCGCTGTCGACGATGCGCTTCTGCACCAGATCGGTCATGCGCAGGTTGCCGGCCACGATGTGGCCGCTGCGCAGGCTGTCACTGCCGCCACGGAAATCCAGGCAGCGTCCGCCGGCTTCGCGCACCAGCAGCATGCCGGCGGCGATGTCCCAGGGTTTCACCCCGGCTTCGAAATAGGCGTCGGCGCGGCCGCAGGCGACATAGGCCAGATCCAGCGCGGCCGAACCGGTGCGGCGGATGTCTTCCGCCTCGTCCAGCATGTTGCGTACTGCCTCAAGCTGCGGCGCCAGACGCTTGCGCTCGCGCGGCGCGAAGCCGGTGATCAGCATCGCGCCTTCCAGTTCGGTGCGCGCCGTCACGCGGATACGGCGATCATTGAGGAAGGCGCCGCTGCCGCGGCTGGCAGTGAAGATTTCGTTGCGCTGCGGGTCGTAGATCACCGCGTGCATCGGCTCATTGCCTTCCAGCAGCCCGATCGACACCGCGTAATGCGGGATGCCGTGCAGGAAGTTGCTGGTGCCGTCGAGCGGATCGATGACGAA
Organism: Denitratimonas organivorans; assembly: GCF_037478135.1. Classification (NCBI taxonomy): domain Bacteria; kingdom Pseudomonadati; phylum Pseudomonadota; class Gammaproteobacteria; order Lysobacterales; family Lysobacteraceae; genus Denitratimonas; species Denitratimonas organivorans. The sequence continues at coordinate 227,740 of NZ_JBBHDV010000005.1, read as the reverse complement.
GGTGTTGCGCGATTGCCCCAGCGCACCGCTTTCCTCACCGAGGAAGGCGTGGTCGGGGAATGCGCGGCGCAGCTCGCGTATGATTTCCTTCTCGGCCAGCGCGTCCACTTCGCTGGCGTAGTCCTGGCGTCCTTTTTCGACGATGTTGAGGCCGTCCAGTCGCGAGACATGGCGCAGGATGATGTTTCCGGCCGCGCGTGCGGCCTTGACCATGATGTTGACCGCGGGCTTCTGCATGCGGATTCCAGTACGTCGAAAGTGGGAAAGAACCGGTCCGGCGCCAGGCGCAGGACGGGCGCGGATTCTAGCAAATCCCGTCGCTTCAGGTCCGCTCTTTTGCCCGGGCCGCCGTGGCGGTCATCACAGGAAAGCAGCGTGAGCGATGCAACAAGCGCGTACCGGCAGGTGCGCATCGTATTGGTGGGAACCTCGCATCCGGGCAATATCGGCGCCGCCGCGCGCGCGATGCGCACGATGGGGCTGGAACAGCTGTATCTGGTCGCGCCCGAGCGCTTCCCACACGCCGATGCCAGCGCGATGGCGGCCGGTGCCGACCAGGTGCTGGAACAGGCGCGTGTGTTCGCCACGCTGGAGGAAGCCGTCGCCGATTGCCGCTGGATCATGGGCTGCACCGCGCGCCGCCGCAGCGTGGTGATGGATGAATACGCTCCGGGCGATGCCGCCGCGCGCATCTGGCAGGCCAGTGCGGCGGGCGCCACCGCGCTGGTATTCGGCCGTGAACGCACCGGTCTGACCAACGAGGAGCTGAAGTTGTGCCACGCCGCCGTGCACATCCCGTCGGTGGAGGAATTCAGCTCGCTGAATCTGGCCGCGGCGGTGCAAGTGCTCAGCTGGGAGCTGCGGCGTGAGGCATTGGCGCGCGCCGCGCTGGCCGGTGAGCCTGTGCCGCAGGCGCCGGAAGACGAACCGCCGGCCACCGTGGCGCAGATGGAAGGCATGTTCGGGCATCTGGAACAGATGCTGGACGACATCGATTTCCACAAGGGGCGCGCACCGGGCACGGTGATGCGCCGCCTGCGGCAATTGCTGCTGCGGGCGCAGCCGGACCAGCGCGAGGTGCGGGTGTTGCGCGGCATCTTCGCCGATGCGCAGCGCATGGCGCGGATCGCGCGCGAGTCCGGGAAGGCGTGATGCGACCGTTCGCACTGCGATCCGCCGTGCGTCGCCGTACAGCGGCTCCGCATCAGCTGCTGCTATCCGGCGTCAAGGCTATCGGATAGGCTTTGGCGGAATTTCCGCCTGATTCCGGATCGGTTCCACTCCATGTCGCGTCTGGCCACCTGCCTGCTGCTGATGCTGTCCGTGCTGCCGTGGTGGCCGGCGATGGCACAGCCGGGGCAATCGGCCTCGCGCGAAGTGTTGGTGCTGGGACGGGTGAGCGACAACCCCAAGCAGCACGCCGAGGCGCTGCAACCGATGCTGGACTACGTGGTGCCCCGGATGCGCTCGGTCGGCATCCGCGAAGGCCGCATCCTGATGGCGCGCGATGCGGTGCAGATGCAGAGCTATCTGCGCCGCCAGCGCGTGGACTGGGTCAGCGATACCGCCGTGATGGCGGTGGATTACCGCGACCGCGTCGGCGCCCGGCTGCTGCTGGCCACCGATCGCGGCGGCGGCGTGGCCTACCATTCGGTGTTCTTCACCTGGCGCGGCAGCGGCATCGATTCGCTGGCGGCGCTGAAGGGCCGCAGCATCGCGTTCCAGAACCCGTATTCGACCAGCAGCTATGTGATCCCGGCAGCCGAAATGCTGCGCGCTGGGCTGGAACTGGACGTGCTGCTGTCGCCGCTGGATCGTCCGGCGGCCGGGCGCGCCGGCTACGTGTTCGCACGCAGCGAAAGCAACGTCGCCACCTGGGTGCAGAAGCGCATGGTCGATGCCGGCGCGTTCTCCAACCTGGACTGGGCCAGTCTGGCCGCGCTGCCGCAGAGTTTCCGCGAAGAACTGGTGGTGTTCCATGAAAGCCAGCCGGTGCCGCGCGCGATCGAGGTGGTGGCGCCGGATCTGGACCCGAAGGTGCGCGAACGCCTGCGCGAAGTGCTGCTGGCTGCGGCCGACGATCCAGCCGCACGCGAGCCGCTGGCGCGCTTCTTCGATACCCGTGGCTTCGTGCCGCTGGACGAGCAGACGAAGCAGGGGCTGTCGCGCCTGCGCGGTGATGTCGACCTTGTGCGCGGGCGGCTGGAATAACGATGCGCTTCGGACTGCGTACCAAGTTCTGGCTGATCGTCCTGGTGGCGGTGCTGCTGTGCCTGGTGGTCGGCTTTGCCGGCTGGCGGCAACAGTCGGCCGGGGTGGACCGGCTGTTGCAGATCAGCGGCCAGGCGATCCACGAAGCCAGCCTGCAGAGTGAACAGCGGCGCGCGCTGGCGATTGCCGAAATGATCGCCGAGGCCACGATCAACCCGTTCTACTACTTCGATCTGGCGCTGATCGGCGAGGCCGCACACTCGGCCCTGCAGCAGCCGGAAGTGGCCTATGTGCTGATCTACGATGCCGATGGCCGCATCGTGCACGATGGCAGTGCCGACATTCCGCGTTTCGGCCAGCGCATGGGCGATGCACTGGCGACCGAGGCCATCGCGGCCAGCGAGGCGATCATCCAGATGGCGCCGGAGCAGGGCATCATCGATGCTGCGGTGCCGATGCATCTGGGGCAGGAACGCATCGGCGGCATCCGCGTGGGAATTTCAATGAGTGCACCGCTGGTGTTCGAGCAGCAGGCCCAGGTCGCGGTCGAACGCAGCGCACGCAATCTGCAGCAGCGCATGCTGGCGATCGCCGCCGGCCTGTCCGCCGGATTGCTGGCGCTGGTATTGCTGACCGCCTGGCTGATTTCGCGCGGACTGGTGCGGCCGATCCAGCGTCTGGCGCATGCCGCGCAGCAGCTCGGGCAGGGCAATTACCTGGTCGAATGGCCGCTGTCGGCACGGCAGGACGAGATCGGCGATCTGGAAGCGGCCTTCGTGCAGATGAGCGAAAACGTCGGTCAGCACGATCGCGATATCCGCCGTCTGGCCTATGGCGACGCGCTCACCGGGCTGCCCAACCGCGCCGCGTTCCGCGAAATCCTCAACACCCGGGTGCAGGTGGCCGAGCGCGGCGAACTGCAACTGGCGCTGCTGTTCGTGGATCTGGATGACTTCAAGCGCATCAACGACACCATGGGCCACGACGCCGGCGACGAGGTGCTGGTGCAGTTCGGCACCCGCATGCGCATCGCGATCGACGCGGTGGGCCTGGGGCGGGGCGAAATGGCGCGCTTCGGTGGCGACGAATTCGTCGTGCTGATGTCCGGTGAACGGGTGCGCGAACGCGCCGCGCGCCTGGCGCAAGGCATCCTGGCCGAACTTTCGCGCCCGATCATCGTGGATGAGCGCAGCATCGTGCTGGCGGCCTCGATCGGCATCACGCTCTACCCGGACGATGCCGACACTCCGGCGGCGCTGTTGAAGAACGCCGATATCGCGATGTACCGCGCCAAACTCGACGGCAAGAACTGCTGGCGCTTCTACACCCGTGACATGGACCTGGCGGTGGAACGCCAGATGCAGCTGGAACAGGACCTGCGCCTGGCGCTGGAGCGCGAGGAACTGTCGGTGTTCTACCAGCCGATCTATTCGCTGGAAAACGGCACCATCGTCGGCGCCGAGGCACTGCTGCGCTGGGAACACCCGCAGCGCGGCAACATTTCGCCGGAACTGTTCATCACCGTGGCCGAGCAGACCGGGCAGATCGACGCGCTGGGCGAATTCGTGCTGCGCACCGCCTGCCTGGATGCCACCACCTGGCCGCAACCGGTGCACGGGCCGGCGCTGTTCGTCTCGGTCAACGTCTCGGCCCGCCAGCTACAGCACGGGCAACTGCCGATAATGGTGGAAGACCAGTTGCGCCGCAGCCGCCTGGCACCGCGCCGACTGCATCTGGAGCTGACCGAAACCGCGATGTATTCCAACGAAAGCGAAGCCATCGCCACCTGCACCCGCCTGCGCGGCCACGGCGTGAAGATCTGGCTGGATGATTTCGGTACCGGCTTCTCCGGCCTGAGCCACCTGCGCCGGGTGCCGGTGGACGGCGTCAAGATCGACCGCAGCTTCGTCGCCGATCTGCTCGACGACCCGGACGACATGGCGCTGACCTCGGCCATCATCGCGATGGCGCACTCGCTCGGCATCACCGTCACCGCCGAAGGCGTGGAAACCGAAGGCCAGTACGAGGCCCTGCGTGCGCGCGGCTGCGACTGCGCCCAGGGCTACTGGCTCGGCCGCCCGATGCGCAGCACGGCATTGGCGGCGCTGTGTGAAGAACCGGCGCCGGTCAGGCCATCCGACTGATTGATCCGTCTGGATGGTGTGCGGCATGTGGATGGCGGGGCAGCATGGGAAAACCCCATCGCGGCCAAGGCTTCTTCCACGGGAAACGGCATGGCCTGCGGCTGCTTTTGCCGGAGCGGACCTGCCCGCGATAGGGATTCCTGCTGACCGAACAGGCCCACCATCCGGCCGTGGTGTTGGCAGGGAATCGCGCCCCCTGCGGGTGCGCTCCTACCAAGGTGGATGCGACACGATGTTGTAGGAGCGCACCCGCAGGGGGCGCGAAGGGAGATCACGCAGGGCGCGCGAAGGGATCACGCAGATTACGCCCTTCCACCGAAACCCCATGGGAGCGACCTTGCCTGTAATCGGATTTCGGGCATCTGTGTAGCGATCAATACCGCCCAGGTACGGTACGATGCCGTACAAAGGAGACCGGACATGTCCAGCACCGCCGACCGTCTTGATCTGCGCCTCAGCACCGAGGACAAGAACCGCCTGCGCCGCGCCGCCAAGTTGCACGGCTTGCCGCTGGCCACCTTCGTGCGGGATGCCGCATTGCGCGAAGCCGACACCACGATTGCCCACCCGCCAACGGCCGCAAAGGGAAGTTTGGCGGCCCGTCTGCGTGGGCGCGCGACCGTGCGCATGAGCACCGAAGACATCATGAAGCTGACCCGTGGCAACTGAAACGCCCGCCGCAACGCCGGCCGGGGGCCGGCGCGTGCTGGTGGATGCCAATGTCCTGCTGGACGTGCTGACAGATGACCCGCACTGGCATGACTGGTCGGCGGCCCGGCTCGACGCGTGCGCCGCTGAAACCCAGCTGTGCATCAACGCGATCATCTATGCCGAAGTCTCGGTCGGCTTCGAACGTATTGAGGAACTGGATGAAGCCTTGTCGCCCGATGCCTTCACCCGGCTGGAGTTGCCCTGGGAAGCCGGTTTCCTCGCCGGCAAGGCATTCCTGCAATACCGCCGCGCCAAGGGCGCGCGGACCTCGCCGCTGCACGACTTCTATATCGGTGCCCATGCCGCGATCGAAGGCATGGCCCTGCTGACGCGGGACGCGAAGCGGTATCGCACCTATTATCCGAAACTGGAACTTATCTGCCCGTGAGTGGCATGTGCGGCAACCCGTCTCAGCCGATGAGACGCCGCTGCGGCACACTGCGGCGATCAGACAACAGCGGGCGCACATGCGCCGTCGCGCAAATGGAGAGCCACTGAATGCCCTGGTTGGAATGGCACAAGCGTGATGAAGACCTGAAGGCGACGGCGAAAACGCCATACCGCCTGCTGCAACCGAACCAGTCCCTGTCGTACGGCGACGAAGACGCGCCGAACATGCTGATCCAGGGCGACAACCTGGAAGCGCTGAAGGCGCTGCTGCCGTATTACGCCGGGCAGGTGAAGTGCATCTTCATCGACCCGCCGTACAACACCAAGAGCGCGTTCGAGCACTACGACGACAATCTGGAACATGCCAAGTGGCTGTCGATGATGTATCCGCGCATGGTGCTGCTGCGCGAGCTGCTGAGCGAGGACGGCTCGATCTGGATCACGCTGGATGACAACGAAGCGCATTACTTCAAGGTGATGTGCGATGAGGTTTTTGGGCGAGGAAATTTCATCGCTAATGTTTTATGGCAGAAAGTGTTTTCACCGAAAAATTCGGCTCGACATTTTTCCGTCGATCATGACCACCTTTTCGTTTACGCGAAGGTCGCCGAAACATGGCGTCCAAACCATCTAGAACGTTCGGCGAAGCAAGCCGCCACCTACAAGAATCCCGACGATGATCCGCGTGGGCCGTGGACTTCTGGCGATCTATCGGCGCGAAATTTCTACGGCGCTGGCACGTATCCGATAACGACACCATCTGGACGGACCATCAGCGGGCCGCCCAACGGAATGTATTGGCGAGTTTCGCGCGAGAAGTTCGATGAGATGGATAAGGATGGCCGGATTTGGTGGGGCGCAAACGGCAGCAACACCCCTCGAATCAAGCGATTCCTCTCCGAAGTCAAGCAAGGCGTGGTGCCTCAGACCATGTGGATGAACGCCGACGTGGGGAATACACAGGAAGCGAAGAAGGAAGTGGTTGCGCTGTTCGGCAGCGAGAACTTCATGACGCCGAAGCCGGAACGGCTAATGGCCAGGGTGATTGAGGTCGCTTCACAACCGGGCGACCTGGTTCTCGACAGCTTCCTCGGCTCCGGCACCACCGCCGCCGTCGCGCACAAGATGGGCCGGCGCTGGATCGGTATCGAGATGGGCGAGCATGCCCGTACCCATTGCCAGCCGCGTCTGAGGAAAGTCGTCGACGGGGAACAGGGCGGCATTTCCGAGGCGGTCGGCTGGCAAGGCGGTGGCGGTTTCCGCTTCTACCAGCTCGGTCCCAGAGTGTTCGACGATCAGGGCCGGATCAATCCCGAAATCAGGTTCGAGCATCTGGCCGCGCATATCTGGTTCGCCGAGACCGGCACCGCGCGCAGCACGCGTGCGATGAAATCACCGCTGCTGGGCGTGCACAACGGCACCGCGTATTACCTGCTCTACAACGGCATTCTGGGCGACCAATCGCTGGCCGGCGGCAACATGCTGACCATGAAGCTGTTGACGGAACTGCCAAAGCACGATGGGCCGATGGTGATCTACGGCGAGGGCACCAACCTGAGCAACGACCGTCTGCGCTCGCTCGGCATCCGGTTCCGCAAGACACCCAACGACATCCGTGCGAGGTGACGGCATGGAGCTGAAAACTTACCAGCGGGAAACCCTGGAACGGCTCGGCCAATTCCTGCGCGCTGCGCGCACGGATGGCATTGCCGAGGCGTTCGCCAGGCATGCGCACCCGGACGCCAGGACCATGCTGGTACCCGAGTACCGCACCTTGCGCGACAAGGATGGGCGGGAGCTGCCGAGCCTGCGCGATGTGCCTTATGTCGCGATCCGCATTCCCACCGGCGGCGGCAAGACGCTGATGGGCGCCCGGTTCATCCGTTATGCCGCCGACCACTGGCTGGAGCGCGAGCGGCCGCTGGTGATGTGGCTGGTGCCCAGCCGCACCATCAAGCAGCAGACGCTGGAGGCATTGAAGAACCGCCGCCATCCCTACCGGCGGGAACTGGATGATGCGTTCGGCGGGCAGGTATCGGTGTTCGACAGCGACGATATCGCGCAACTGACGCCGCAGGAACTGGCCAGCCGCACCTGCATCGTGGTCGCGACGATGGCGGCGGCGCGCGTGCAGAACATCGACATGCGGGACTTCTACGCGCACAAGGAAGACCTGGAGCCGCATTTCATCGCATTGCCGAAGGATGCCGTGCCGCCTGATCTTGAGCGGACAGAGGATGGCGGGGGACCGCGCTTTTCCTTCGCCAACCTGTTGCGCCTGCATCGCCCGCTGGTGATTACCGACGAGGCGCACAACGCTGCCACGGAGTTGTCCGCAACGGTCTACGAGCGGCTTGCACCCAGCGCGATCATCGAACTGACCGCAACGCCGGACATGAGCACCAGCAATGTGCTGGTGCGCGTCTCGGCCTCGCAGTTGTTCGCCGAAGAAATGATCAAGCTGCCGGTGCTGCTGGAAGAACACCTGGACGGCTGGGAAGTGGCGCTGCGCCATGCGCTGCTGCGACGGCAGGAACTGGAGGAAATCGCGAAAAAGGAGCCCGACTACATCCGCCCGATCCTGCTGATCCAGGCCGAGCACAAGGGCGGCCAGGCAACGGTTGACACCATCCATGAACACCTGACCGGGCAGGACGGCGAACGCATCGATCCCGATTGGGTGAAGATCGCCACCGGCGATCAGCGCGAACTGGAGGGCATCGACCTGTTCGCACCCGATTGCCCGGTACGCATCATCATCACGATGGAGGCATTGAAGGAAGGCTGGGATTGTTCGTTCGCCTATGTGCTGTGCTCGGTGGCCGGGACGAAGTCGGCAACCACCATCGAACAGTTGCTCGGGCGCGTGCTGCGCATGCCTTACGCGCGCAGGCGTGCGCAGGAGGCACTGAACAAGGCGTATGCGCATGTCGTCTCGCCGTACTTCGGAGCGAAGGCGGTCGAGTTCACCGACCACCTGGAAAGCATGGGCTTCTCGCGGCTGGAAGCCGCCCAGAGCGTGCCGTTGCAGCCGTCGCTGATCGGCGATGAGGGTGAGCATCCGGCACTGAAGGTCGAGACATCGCGCTTCACCGCGACCAGGAAACCGGATCTGGCCAACGTGCCAGCCGGCGACTTGCGCAACATCGCAATCACGGCCGCCGCTGAAGAAGGCAAGTTCGATGTCGTCGTGACGGGTGCGATCCAGCCGGAGAGCATCGAGGCTATCGCCAAGGTGTTCACCGGCAAGGGGCGCGACAGGGTGCGCACCTCGCTGGAACAGCACAACGCACGCGCACAGCTGCGCCAGACACCGGCGCAGAAGGGTGTGAAATTCGAGGTCCCGCAGTTGTCGATCCGCTTCGGTGACCGCGTGCTGCCGGTCGCCAACGATCTGTTGGTGGAGGAGGGATTCTGGAATCCGGCGGAGGCCGCTGGCGCGCTCGATACGCTGAGCTTCGACACCCGCACCCAGACCTGGCAAATCGACATCGGCGAGAAGGCGGTGAAGATGAACATGGTGCAGGAACCGCAGACCGAGTATCTGGCCGGTCTTTCCGGAAACTGGAAGGAATCCGACCTGCTGGTGTGGCTGGAAGATCGCGTCCGTCAGAACGATGTGCGCCAGGAAACGATGATCGCGTGGATCGCACAGGCGATTGCGCCGTTGAAGCACAAGGGCTACAGCCTTGGGCAAATGGTGCGTGGGCGTTTCATCATCATGCGGCGTTTGCAGGCGCTGCTGGCAGAAGCGCGGACCCAGCGCGGCAAGCGCGCCCATCAGCGCCTGTTTACGCTGGAAGAAGTGGTGGTCGACCCGGCCGTGGTGTTCACCTTCCCGGAGCTCGCCTATCCCATGCGCTCGCCGTGTCCGGCACCGATGGAGTGGGAAAAGCACTACTACGCCGTGCCCGGCGATCTTCCCTACCGCCGCAAGGATGGGAAACTGGCCGAGGAATACCGCTGTGCGCTGGCTATCGAGCGCAATCCCGACGTGGAGGTGTGGGTGCGCAACCTGGTGCATCCGACCCAGTACCGTATGGCGACCGAGACCGGCTTCACCTATCCCGATTTCATTGCGAAGTTGAAGGACGGGCGTATTTTCATCATCGAGTACAAGGGTGATGATCGTTACGACCACCCGAAGAATGTCGCCAAGCGCGCCGTGGGCGAGCTGTGGGCACGAAAGTACCCGAACGGCCTCTATCTGATGCCACGCGAAACGGATGAAGCCGGTCACGACATCGACCAGCAGATCGCGCAGGCCATTGCCTTGGGTCGGTGAGTTCGGGGCGAACTGGGGTGCGGCGTCACGGATGCTGTTCACGAGCGTTGCCCGAATAAGGAGCCGATAGGCATGGTGATGTCGGAGTTCGCCAGGCTCACCTCGACCTATGCGGAATCCGGCCCGGAGTTCCGTGCAAGCGGGCCTGGATGCGATGATGATTCCTGCTGACCGGGAAAGCAGGAGCTTGTGGCGACAATCGAAGCTGGCTATCCCGCCGGCCTTGTGCGCCGCACTGAGCCAACGGCACGCGCCCCACTGGAGAACCCGATGGACCACGATATCCCGGATGCACAGCTGCCCCCGTACTTCCAGCGGCTTTCGCACAAAGATGCAAAGGAATACCTGGCCCGGTTCGTCGCGGAACTGCCCGCCAGCAATGCCCGGCTTGCCGGCATGCTGGCGTCGGCGGGAGCGGATCCGGGGTTGGCAGATGAAACACGACCCGAGGCGCTGGACATGATCTGGGAGGTCGCAGTCAACCATTGGGCAATGCGTTGGCAGGATGATTACGTCCACCCGGAGACCACGGCGGCGCCGACGCTCCACAAGGGCAGCCTCCGTGCGCTCGGCCCGCTCCATCTGCTGCCGTCATGGTTCATCCACGACCGTATCCATGCCCTGCGTTTCCACCAGGACACACTGTGGGTCATCGACGTGCTGGCACGACACCTGGGGGCGACGCTGATCGCATGGAAACCGTCCCTAGCCTGGAGTGCCGGCCCCGCCCGGCCGGCCAACAATATTGACCGGGGTTGTCCGGTGGTGATGGGAAGCAAGACCTGGATCAATCCGTTCCGCGCCGTGCAGGGACTGGTCCACAGGCAAATCACGGACGCCGACTCCGCCGGGATGCAACAGCGGCCACTGCGAGCCGCATACGAACGCTGGACCGGCTACGACTGGGGCTGAACCGGAGTGACGCCCGGGTGCGGCGGCACTCCGGGCGGTTCATGTGTTGTGGATCAGGCGTGAATCCGCAGTTGCTGCCTGGCCGGTGTCCACGTGACTTCCCGGCGATGCCTACCGGTCGCGGTTGCCGCTTTCCAACTGGAACGGTTCGATCGGCGTCAGCGGGCCGGTGAAACTTTCCGATTGCAGCGGTTGCGACAGCGGCGGCAGGGTTTCCGGTTCCGGCGGAGTGTCTTCCTCGGGCACGGTGCGCAGGAAGTGGTCGATCAGGGTAAGCCGGCCCAGGCGCTGGTCGTTGAAGTCCACCAGCGTCCACGGTGCGTGCGTGGTGTGTGTTGCCGCCAGCATCGCGTCGCGCGCGGCGCCGTATTCGGCGTACAGCTCGCGTGCCTTCATGTCCACCGGCGACAGTTTCCACTGCTTGAACGGGTTGATCGCGCGCTCGGCGAAGCGCTTTTCCTGTTCCACCTGGTCCACCGTCAGCCAGTACTTGAACAGGCGGATGCCGTCATCCACCAGCAGGCGCTCGAACTCCGGCACCTGGCGCAGGAAATTGCGGTATTGCGCGTCGTCGCAGAAACCCATGACCTTTTCCACTCCGGCGCGGTTGTACCAGCTGCGGTCGAACAGCACGATCTCGCCGGCGCTGGGCAGGTGCGGCACGTAACGCTGGAAATACCACTGGCCCTGTTCGCGTTCGGACGGCGTGGACAGCGCCACCACATGGCACTGGCGCGGATTCATGACATCGGCGATGGCGTTGATCACGCCGCTCTTGCCGGCGGTATCGCGGCCTTCGAACAGCACCAGGATGCGTTCGCCCTCGCGCTTGGCCCAACGTCCCAGGCCCATCAGTTCGGCCTGCATCGGCTTCAGTGCTTTCCGGTAGTGCTTGCGCTTCATTTCCGTTCCCCTGCTGGCTGGAGGGGCATTGTTGCAGCAATGCGGCCGCCCTGCGCGACCATGACTTCCGGAGCTGTCGGGCGTGGCGGGCATGGCCTACAGTGAGGTGTTCACAACTGATACCGGGTGCTCCGATGTCCTCCAATTTCCGCAAACCGCTGGTGCTGGCGCTGGCTTCCGCGCTTTTCCTTTCCGCCTGCCAGCCTGCCGCCACGTCTGGCGAATCCACCGATTCCACGGCTGCCACACCTGCCGCCACGCCGGCGCCGGCCGCGCCGGGGCTGGATCTTGCCGCCGTGCGCACCCAGGTGGTGCGTTTCCAGGCGTCCGATCTGGATCCGGCGGTGAACGCCTGCGATGACTTCAACGCACACGTCAACGGCAAATGGCTGGCGGCCAATCCGGTGCCGTCGGACCGCACCACCTGGGGCAGTTTTGAAACCCTGAGCGAGCGTTCGCTGGAAATCCAGCGCATCCTGGCCGAAGCCGCTGCCGCCAATGCCGATGCCACGGGTGTGGCAAAACTGGTGGGTGATTTCTATGCCTCGGCGATGGACGAAGCCGCGATCGAGCGTGCCGGCGCCACGCCGCTGGAGCCGATCCTGTCGCGCGTCGCCGCGCTGGAAAGCAAGGTCGATGTCGCCAACTATGTGCGCGACGCCTATGCCAATGGCCGTGGCGTGCTGTTCTCTTTCTACGGCAATGCCGATTACCGCGATTCCAACCAGGTGATCGCCTATGCCGGCCAGGGCGGGCTGTCGCTGCCCGAGCGCGCCTACTATCTGGAAGACCGCGCCGATTACGCCAGCGCCCGCGATGCGCTGCGTGCCCACGCCACCGCGCTGTTCACCCTGGTGGGCGATGACGCCGAAGTCGCCGCGCAGCAGGCCGATGCGGTGATGCGTTTTGAAACTCGTCTGGCGACCGCCTCCACACCGCGCGTGGAACTGCGCGATCCGGCCAAGCGCTATGTGCCGACTACGCTGGCCGAAGCCGACGCGCTGACCCCGAACCTGAGCTGGACCGCCTTCTTCGACGCCGTCGGCGTGGCGCGGCCGGAGATGTTCTCGCTGGCGATGCCGGATTTCTTCCGCGAAGTGAACACCATGCTGGACGAAGTCCCGGTCGCTGAATGGCGCGCCTACCTGCGCTTCCATGAAATCGACAATGCCGCGCCGTACCTGTCCGAAGCGTTCGCGCAGCAGAGCTTCGCGTTCTACAGCCAGGCCCTGCGCGGTCAGGCCGAGCAGACCCCGCGCTGGAAGCGCATGCTGGACGCGCTCAACGGCTCGGTCGGCGAGGCCTTCGGCCAGATCTACGTCGATGCCGCCTTCCCGCCGGAATCCAAGACCAAGATGGAAGCGCTGGTGAGGAATCTCTCGCAGGCGCTGAAGCTGCGCATCGAGGGGCTGGAATGGATGGGCGATGAAACCAAGCAGAAGGCGCTGGAAAAGTGGGCCACCTTCACGCCCAAGATCGGTTATCCGGACAAGTGGCGCGACTGGAGCGGGCTGGAGTTCGACCGCGACAACTTCGCCGGCAACGTGTTGGCCGCGCGTGCCTTCAACATGCGCCACAACTATTCCAAGATCGGCAAGCCGGTGGACAAGAGCGAATGGTTCATGCCGCCGCAGACGGTCAACGCCTACTACAACTCGACCCGCAACGAGATCGTGTTCCCGGCCGGCATCCTGCAACCGCCGTTCTTCGATCCGAAGGCTGATGACGCGCTCAACTACGGCGGCATCGTGGCGGTGATCGGGCACGAAATGATCCACGGCTATGACGATCAGGGCAGCAAGTTCGATGCCCACGGCAACTTCCACAACTGGTGGACCGACGCCGACCGCGCCGGCTTCGAGGCCCGCACCGCGCGTCTGGTGGAACAGTTCAACGGCTATGAATCCATCGACGGCATCCACGTCAACGGCACCCTGACGCTGGGCGAGAACATCGCCGATCTGGGCGGCCTGTCGGTGGCCTACGATGCGATGAAGGCGGCGCAGGGCGACGGTTTCAGCGATCCGATGATCGATGGACTGACCCAGGAACAGCGCTTCTTCATGAACTGGGGCACGGTCTGGCGCCGCAACTTCACCGATGGCGAGCTGAAGGTACGCCTGAACACCGATTCGCACGCACCGGCACCGTTCCGCGCAATCGGCGCCCCGTCCAATATGGACAGCTTCGCCGCCGCCTTCGATTGCAAGGCCGGCGACGCGATGGTGCGCCCGGATGAGGTCAAGGTGGTGATCTGGTAACTGCTCCAATGCCGCCCCGGCCGTATGCCGGGGCGGGTCGTCTGTTTTCATGAATGCGGGCTGAAAAAAGCGCCCGCATCCATGTCCGAAACGGCGGCCTGATCCTGTTTTCCCCATGACTGGGTGATGCCCATCGGGAGAACACGATGATGAGATCTTTCACGTTTTGCGCCTTGCTGTTGCTTACCCTCACAGCGCTCGATACGCGGGCGGCCGGATTCCTGGTGGGCAACACCAACGACTCGGGCACTGGCTCGCTGCGGCAGGCAATCCTGAATGCCAACGCCGCGCCCGACGAGCCCCACTTCATCTATTTCTTCGATGAAACCTATCCCTACGGCGGCACGATTGCGCTCCAGTCGCCGCTGCCTGCCATCACGGCGGCAGAGCTTCATATCGTCGGCACGTTGAGCGCACCGGTGATCGATGGCGGCGGTAGCCACCGCATTCTCTACTCGGAGACCGGCAACCGGGAGCTGACGCTGGAAAACCTGGAACTGCGCAATGGTTATTCGACCGGTTCGCCCGGCCAGGGCGGTGCCTGCCTGGGCGCGGCCAGCGGCACGCTCGGCAAGCTGGTCCTGGACCGGACCATCTTCCGCAACTGCACGCTGGAGGCCACGACGCTGGCCTGGGGCGGGGCGGTGAGGTGGACGCGCAGCAATGGCTCTGTGGAAATCATCGACAGCCAGTTCATCGGAAATCGTGCCGAGATCACGGGCGACGCGGGGCAGGGCGGCGGCGGCGCGCTCAGCATCAGGGTGCTCGATATGAGCATCCTGCGCAGCTGGTTCCAGAGCAACGCCACCGTGGCGGAAACCGGGATTGCCCATGGCGGTGCGCTCCATACCGATGGAGCGATCCTGGGCAGCGTCTGGATCGGCGATTCCAGTTTCATCGGGAACTCAGCTTCCCCCGGCGAAGCCCAGGGCGGGAGCGGAGGTGCCGTGTACCTGTCCTGCGCCACCTGCGAGGTACAACTGGAGCGCAACTGGTTCTATGTCAACCTGGGAAACGAGGGGGGTGCCCTGTACCTGCGGCGCGGCCATTCGCCGGGAAGCGGCGTGACGGCGCGGCTCTACAACAATGCCTTCCACGGCAACCTTGTGCCTGGCCAGGGCGGGGCGCTGAATCTGGCAAGCGCCGTGCAACTGGATGCCGTCAACAACAGCTTCTACGTCAACGCTGCCCAGGAGGGTGGGCACATCCGTTTCGGCAGCAGCATCAGCCTGCTGGGTTTCCGCGCCAACCTGTTGGCCGCCACGTCCGGCAACCAGTCCTCGGCCTGTAGCGGTTCGACATCCGTCCCGGCACCGGCGACAGGGCTGGTGCGGCTGAACCTGTTCGTCAATAGTGGTTGCGGCGGCGATCTGGCCAACGAGGCCTTGCCGGCAGACGACCTGGGGCAATTCAGGCTGGAACAGCGGGATTTCGGCCAGGACATCAGCCTGTTCTGGTTCGATGGCAGCAGCGTGATCGATGCGATCGACGATGCCGATGCCTGCCGGGACAGCGACATCCTCGGCAATGCGCGGCCCTTCGACGGCGATGGCGACCTGGTGGCGCAGTGCGATGTCGGTGCGTTCGAGCAATCCTGGCAACTGGGCGAGCCGCCCGACCCCGATCGCCTCTTCGCCGATGGCTTCGAAGACTGAGCGTCCCCCGGCTCCGGCAGCAGCGTCTGCCGGAGCCCATCGCTTGAAGCTGAACTAGGCTTCAGCCATCGCGGCTCCGGCGTCCGCGCTGGCGGCGCGCGCGACCGTGATGTCGCAGGATCGGTCCGATCATTCAGACTTTGCCGGCGGCGTCGCAGTGCGTACAGCAGCGGCAGGGTAAGCTTTGTCGATGCTTTATCTCGCCTCCCGCTCACCCCGCCGCCATCAGCTGCTCGAACAGCTGGGCTACCGTTTCCAAGGCCTCGATATCGAGGTGCCCGAGGTTCGCGCCGCGGGTGAATCCGCGCAGGACTATGTCTCGCGCGTGGCGCGCGAAAAGGCCTGTGCCGGCCTCGCCGCGCTCGGCAGCGCACCCGATGCGCGGGTGCTGGGCGCTGATACCGAGGTGGTGCTGGACGACGAGGTGTTCGGCAAGCCGCGCGATGTGGCCGATGCCGCCGCGATGTTGCGCCGCCTGTCCGGCCGCACGCATGAGGTGATGTCGGTGGTGTGGCTGGTGTCGGTGGTGGCCGAAACCACGGCGGTCAGCCGCAGCCAGGTCACTTTCGCGGCGTTGGACGAGGCCACGATCGCGGCCTATCTGGCCTGCGGCGAAGCCTTCGGCAAGGCTGGCGCCTATGCGATCCAGGGCCGCGCGGCGGCCTTCATTTCCCGGCTTGAGGGCAGCTATTCCGGCGTCATGGGCCTGCCGTTGCACGAAACCGCCGCCCTGCTGGCCGCTGCCGGCTGCCTGCCGGTGCCGGTGCATGGGTGAGCCGGGCGCGTCCTCCGGCTACGATCCGAACTCCACGCGCAGGCAGACGTTTTCATGTCCGAAGAAATCCTGATCAACGTCACCCCCCGAGAAACCCGCGTGGCCGTGGTCGAAAACGGCATGCTGCAGGAAGTGCTGATCGAGCGCGCCAGCCGTCGCGGCTATGTCGGCAACATCTACAAGGGCCGGGTGTTGCGGGTGATGCCGGGCATGCAGGCGGCCTTCGTCGATATCGGGCTGGAGCGGGCCGCCTTCCTGCACGCCTCGGACATCCTGCGGCCGATGGTCGAGGATTCGGTCGAAGGCGAAAGCGGCGAGCCGACCGCACCGGCGCCGACCCCCACACCACCGATCGGCGAACTGCTGCGCGAAGGCCAGGATCTGATCGTGCAGGTGGTCAAGGAACCGATCGGTAGCAAGGGCGCACGCCTGACCACCCAGCTCAGCATTCCCTCGCGCTATCTGGTGCTGCTGCCCTATGGTCGCGTGCTGGGGGTTTCGGCGCGGATCGAATCCGATGAGGAGCGCGCCCGCCTCAAGGGCATCATGGCCGAGTTGATCGAGCCGATGCCGCTGGGCTACATCGTTCGGACCAATGCCGAAGGCCAGCCACGCGAAGCCCTGGCCAAGGACGTGGCCTATCTGGGCAAGGTCTGGAACGCGATCCGCAGCGGTATGGGCGAAGCGCGCGTGGGTGCCTGCGTCTACGAGGACCTGTCGCTGCCGCTGCGCTGTGTGCGCGACTACATGCGCGAGGACGTGGAAAAGCTGCGCGTGGATTCGCGTGAATCCTACGAGCGTATCCGGCGCTTCGTCTCGCGCTTCATCCCGGAACTGGCCGAGCGCGTGGAGCATTACCCCGGCGAGCGCCCGATCTTCGATCTGTATGGCGTGGAAGACGAAATCCAGCGCGCGATGCAGAAACAGGTGCCGCTGAAATCCGGTGGCTATCTGGTGCTGGACCAGACCGAGGCGATGACCACGGTCGATGTGAACACCGGTGCCTACCTGGGCCACCGCAATCTGGAAGACACCGTGTTCCGCACCAATCTGGAAGCGGCGCAGGCGGCGGCACGGCAACTGCGGCTGCGCAATCTGGGCGGCATCATCATCATCGACTTCATCGACATGGCCGATGCCGAGCACCGCCGCCAGGTGCTGCGCCAGCTGGAAAAATCACTGGCGCACGACCACACCAAATCCACGGTCTACGAGTTCTCGCCGCTGGGGCTGGTCGAAATGACCCGTAAGCGCACCACCGAGAGCCTGGAACGGCAATTGTGCGAGCCGTGCCCGACCTGCGCCGGGCGTGGCAGCGTCAAGACTGCGGAGACCGTGTGCTATGAAATCTTCCGCGAAATCACCCGCGCGGTGCGCCAGTTCGATGCGGAAAAACTGCTGGTGCTGGCGTCCAACCGGGTCGTGTCCCGGATTCTGGAAGAAGAATCCGGGGCGGTGGCCGAGCTGGAAGAATTCATCGGCAAGACCATCCGGTTCCAGGCCGATGAGCACTATGCGCAGGAGCAATACGACGTTGTGCTGCTGTAGCACCCGGCCGATGTACCACGCGGCATGAACACAGGCACACAAGGACGCGTGCGCCGTCTCGCGCGACGTCTGGGCGTGGCATTGCTGCACGCGCTGCTGGCGCTGCTGATCCTGGTGGCGCTGTGCGTGGCCCTGGCCAGCCAGTTGCTGCCGTTGCTGGCGCGGCATCCGGATGCGGTGGCGCGCTGGCTCGGAGCGCAGATCGGGGCACCGGTCGAACTGGCGGCGGTGGAGGCCAACTGGAACCGCGCCGGGCCGCTGCTGACCCTTTCCGGGTTGCGCATCGGCAGCACGCCGGAAGTGCTGGATATCGGCAGCGCGCAATTGCAGATCAATGTCTACGCCGGGCTGTGGCCGGGTATTGCGCTGACCGAGCTGCGCCTGCATGGGCCGGAGCTGGAATTGCAGCGCCAGGATGACGGGCGCTGGCGTCTGGATGGCCTCGGACGCGGCGCGGTGCAGGAAGGCGCCTCACCGATGGCGGCGCTGGACCGCTTCGGCGCGATCGATATCGTCAAGGCGCGGCTGCGCCTGCGTGATGCGCAGCGCGAGCTGGATCTGACCCTGCCGCAGATCGACGCGCGCATGCAGCGCCGTGGCCGGCGGTTGCAATTCGGCGCGCTGGTGCATGGCGCCCACGGCGGGCAATGGCGCATCGCCGGCGATGTTGCCGGTGATGGACGCGAAGGGCATCTTTATCTGGAAGGCTTGCAGCAGGACTGGGCCGCTTGGGCGCGCGGCCTGTCCTGGCATGGCGTGGGCGTGACCCGGGCGCATGGCGACCTGCGGTTGTGGCTGGATTTCAGTGATGGCCAGCCCACCGGGCTGCAACTGGAGAGCACGCTGGCGCCGTTCAACCTGCACGGGGTGATCGAGGACGCCGAAGGGGAAGGCCGGCTGGAGGAAATCGGCGCGGACTTTTCCCACTGGCAGGCGCGTGCGCGCTGGCAGCGCGGAGCCGACGGCTGGCGGATGCAGGTGCCGCTGTGGCAGGTGCGTCATGGAGATGACGACATCATCGATGCACTGCGCCAGGCCCATGCCACGCGCGATGCCGCTGGTGGACTGGTGCGGGTGCAGGTGGACGGGGCTGAGCTGGGGCCGTTGTTGCAGCTGGCCAGTCTGGCACCGCAGCTGCCCGCCGCAGTACGGCACTGGCTGGCGGAGGCGGCGCCGCAGGCGCGACTGCACGAGGCACAGGCCACCTGGTTCGGGCCGCAGGCCTATACGTTCCAGGCCCGGGTCCAGGATCTGGGCTGGTCGCCGGCGTCCGGCATCCCGGCGCTGCACGGGGTTTCCGGGCTGCTGGATGGCGATGCACGCGCGCAACGCCTGCGTCTGCAAGGCGGGCTGTGGGACATGCAGGCGCCGGGCATGCTGCGGGAAGGATTCGCACCCAGCGTCAGTGGCGAAGTGATCGCCTGGCAGGATGACGAAGGGCGCCGCATCGAAACCCCGGGCCTGCGGCTTTTCGAGGACCACTACGACATCAGCCTGGCCGGCGGCGTGCAGTTCCCGCGCGAAGGCGGCGTGCTGCTGGATCTGCGTTCGGATGTGGCCGAGGCGCCAATCGTGGTGGCCAAGCGCTTCTGGCCGATCAATGTAATGCCATCGGCGGCGGTGCGCTGGCTCGACGATGCACTGCTCGACGGCACCGTGCGCCACGGCCGTGCGCTGGTGCGCGGCAATGTGCGCGACTGGCCGTTCCACGGCGGTGAAGGACGTTTCGAGGCCACCGCCGAACTGGCCGACGCGCAGATCCGCTACCGCAACGACTGGCCGCTGGGCGAAAAGGTCGGCGGCGATGTGCGCTTCGTCAACACCGGCATGGAACTGGACCTGCATGGTGAAGTGGCCGGCGTCACGATCCGCCGTGCCCAGGGCAGCATCCCGGATTTCGGTGACGCCATCCTGCAACTGGATGTGGAAGGTGACGGCAGCGGCGCCGCGCTGCTGGAGGTGCTGCGGCGCAGCCCGCTGCAACGCCAGTACGGCGACTACATGCGCGGCCTGCGCCTGGGCGGGCAGGGCGCGGTGGCGCTGGCGCTGCATATTCCGCTGGAAGCCAAGCTGGGCGAACCGCGCGTTGACGGCCACGCCGATATCGAACGGGTCGATCTGCACGACACCACCTGGGGCGTGGATTTCGACGCGGCCAGCGGGCGGGTGCGTTTTTCCGAACGCGGTTTTCTGGCCGATGAACTCAATGTCGGCTTCAACGGCGCACTGGGCGCGCTGACGGTGGCGGTGGGCGGCTACACCTCCGAAGACGGGCATCTGGTCGAAGCCAGCCTGCGCGGCCGTTTCCCGGCGCATGTGCTGACCGCCCAGCACGAGGCCAGCCGCTGGCTCAAGCCCTGGCTGGCCGGCGATTCGGACTGGAACCTGCAACTGACCGTGCCCAGCGTGGCGCCGGATCAATCCGCCGCGCCGGTACTGCGGGTGCGCTCGGATCTGGTCGGCACCGCGATCACCTTGCCGGCGCCGATGCGCAAGACCGCATCCGACCGCATGGCGCTGGATCTGAGCCTGGGCCTGCCGCTGGAGGATGCCGGGCTGGACCTGCGCCTGGGCGGCCTGCTGCACCTGCGCGGACGCAATGATGGGCAGGGCGGATTCAGCGGACTGGCCGCATTCGGCGAGGTGGCCGATACCGGACAGCGGGATGCCGTCAGCGGCCTGCATATCGCCGGCCAGGTGCCGGTGCTGGATCTGGCGGCCTGGGCTGCGGTCGCCAGCGCAAGCCCGGAGGCGGGGCAAGGCCTGCATGTGGCTTCGGTCGACCTGTTCGCTGGCGAACTGAACCTGCTGGGCCGGCCCTTCCACGAAACCCGCGCCTGGATGCAGCGCGAGGCGAGCCATCTGGAGATCGGCGTGTCTGGCCCGGCGCTGGATGGCAGCCTGCAGATTCCGTTTGAAGGACTGGCGCTGAAGGGCATCGTCGGCAACTTCCGCAAGCTGCACTGGCCAGGCAGCGAGAACGATGCCGAAGCACAACAGGATGCAGACGCCAGCACATTTTCGCCCGCCAGCCTGCCGCCCCTGCACCTTGAAGTGGCCGATGCCGCCTTCGCCGGCGCGCATCTGGGCACGCTGTGGCTGGAAACCTATCCCACCGCCGAGGGCATGCACGTGGAGCGGCTGGATGCGCAGTCCGATGCGGTGTCGATCAAGGCCAAGGGCGACTGGAACGCGGATGCGCAAGGACAATCGAGCCGTGTGGCGCTGGATTTTTCCGCAGCCGATGCCGGCGCGATGCTGGAAGCGCTGGGCTTTTCCCGCCTGCTGGATGGCGGCGCCGCGCACGGCCAGTTGAGTTTGGCCTGGCCGGGTTCGCCGGGCGAATTCGCCTGGGAACATGCCGACGGCGAACTGAGCCTGGCGCTGGGCAAGGGCCGCGTGCTGGAAGTGGAGCCGGGCGCCGGGCGGCTGTTCGGCTTGCTGAGCCTGACCGAGATCCCGCGCCGGCTGGCGCTGGATTTCAGCGATTTCTTCCGCTCCGGGCTGGCCTTCAACCAGATGTCGGGCAGCTTCGTGATCCGCAGCGGCAACGCGGTGACCGAGGATTTCCGCATCGACGCGCCCTCGGCCGAAGTGCGGCTGCGCGGGCGCACCGGCCTGGCCGCGCGCGATTACGACCAGACCATGGAAGTGCTGCCCAAGGCCGGCAGCATGTTGCCGGCACTGGGCGCGATTGCCGGCGGCCCTGCCGGTGCGGCGGTCGGCGCGGTGGCGCAGGCGGTATTGCGCCAACCGTTGAAGGAGATGACCCGCATCGTCTACCACGTGGCCGGCTCATGGAGCGAACCGCAGATCACCGTGCTGGAGCGGGAAAGCGGCAGCACGTCGCGTGGCCCTGCTGACGCCGGAGAAGAGACCGGAAGCGGACCTGTGCCGCCGCAGGAAACGCTCCCCGTACCCGATACCGAGCCACGGCCCGGCCTTTCCCCGTAATAACGATGGCAACCGCCATCATCCGTGGTATCGCCGCAGGCCGCATCGCACGCCATGCCGCAGGAATGCTCAACATCTGCCTTCGACAGGCGTAAGCTGCCGATGTCGGGTGAAGGGTTTGCCGCACGCTGTGCATTGCCGACACGCAGGTGAATCGCATACGTGGGCAATGTTCTTGACTGCCGCTCTCTCCCGGGAAGGCAAGGCTGGGGTGGATGGCGCAAAGCGCGGCTTCCGCTTCTGCGGACAGGCAAAAGCCACTTGCCACAGCGCAGCTCGCATCACCTCAATCCGCTTCGCCGACGAGGGCAAGCAGGCGCACACGTCGAGGACATTGCACACGGAGGCGCGCACCCGCGTGCCTCGACACGGGCCTGAACGGCGGGCGCCGCAGGCCATGGGTTCCACTTCCGGAGTTCGCCATGAAAGCCACCGTGACGCTTCGTCGCATGCATCGGATCCAGACACCGCTGGGTGGCCTCACCTTGGCGGCCACCGATCAGGGATTGTTCGGTGCCTGGTTCGACCAGCAAAGCCACCGTCCCGGCATGGAGGATTGGGTGATGGCACCGGATGATCCGCTGCTGCAACGCGCCGCGCACCAGGTGGGCGAATATTTTGCCGGTGCGCGCAAGGCATTCGATCTGCCGCTGGATCTGTCGCGCGGAACCCTGTTCCAGCAACAGGTCTGGCGCTCGCTGGTGCAGGTGCCATACGGCACGACCACCAGTTACGCGCTATTGGCCGCCCAGCTGGGTCGACCGCGTGCGGTGCGCGCCGTGGGCGCAGCAATCGGGCGCAACCCGATGTGCGTGATCCTGCCCTGCCACCGCGTGCTGGGCGCCGATGGCTCCTTGACCGGCTATGCCGGCGGGCTGGATCGCAAACGCAAGCTGCTGGCGCTGGAGTCCGGCGCGCCTGTGGGCTGAAGCCGGCCGCACGGCCTCAGTTTTTTTCTGACTGGGGTGGGTCGTTCCTGGCCGCCTCGCGACTTTCCAGCGCCAGCCGCGCCAGCGTCAGCAGGCGTTCGGAGGAGGGCATCGACAGGCGCTGGTGGAAGGCTTCCAGGGTGGCGTCGCGGTCCAGTTCGCGGGTGTTGGCCAGGGTTTGCGCCAGCGCGTGGCCGAGGCTGTCGAAGATCAGGCCGTAGGCCACCGCATGCACCAGGCCGCCGCCGAGCGTGCCGAAGCCGGGGAAGGCCTTCAGCGCATTGCCGACCACCGCCAGCGTAATCGAGGTGCCGGTGCGCAGCAGGCCGCCGGCGCGGCTGATCAGGTCGTCGATATCGACATCGCGCGCGCGCAGGCCGTGGATCTGGCACAGCTCGCGCGTCAGCGCGGTGGCCAGTGCGCCCTGGATCACCAGATCGGTGCCGGGCGCGACGGCAGCCAGCGCGCCGAGCACGGCACGGCGGGTGTAGCGCTCGATCGCGGCCTGGCTGCGTTCGGCCTGCAGGCGTTGTTCGCCTTCGGCCAAGCGCGTGTCCACGTGCGAGAACAGTGCCGCTTCGCGTCCTGGTTCCAGCGCTTCGGCACCGAGCGCGGCGATGCGCTGGATCGCGCGTTGCAATTCTTCGATGCGCGCTGGCGCCGGGCGCGTGATCCATTCCTGGCGGCCATCGGGATGTTCGCGCAGCAGTTCTTCCTCGTGCCCGGCCGAGACCGGGATCACCTGGGCTTGAAGATGCGCACTGCGCTCGCGCAGGCGCCGGCGCAATGCATCGAGTTGCTCCTGGTCGAAGCGGTCGCTCTTGTTCAAGGCCAGGATGATCGGGCGACCAAAGCGGCCCAGTGCCTCCAGTTCCTGCGCCTGGCTGCGGCCCAGATCGCCATCCACGACATAGACCAGTGCATGCGAACGCGCGGCTTCGGCCTGTGCCAGTGCCAGATGATCGCGGTCGCCGGCTTCGGCGCTGCCGGGCACATCGGCGATGTCCAGCTGGCGGCCATCGGGCAGTTGGCCGCGATGCCGGGTGATCGTGGTGGTGGTGCCGGCGGTGACGCCGATCTGCGGCGCCGTCTCCGGTGCCAGCGCCTTCAGCAGGCTGCTCTTGCCGCTGGAGACCTGTCCGAACAGGCAGACCTGCACGCTGCCTTCACTGCGGCGCCGGTCCAGTTCGGCCAATTCGCTGTGCGCTTCGAATGCTTCCGGTGTTTCCACGCCGATGCGTTCGATGCGTTGCTCCAGTTCGTTCCGGTCCAGCGCCTGCGCGCGCGGCGCACGGCGGCGTGCCGGCCGCAGCAGGCGCCAGATGCCCCAGACCACGCCGGTCAGCAGCAAGACCAGCGCCACCAGGAATAGGATGCCTACCCAGTCCGGCCAGGCCCGCAGCCGGTCCCAGACCGAGAGCGCGGCATCGGTGGCGCGCAGCAGCGTCAGCACCAGCATCGCGGCACCGAGCACGAGCGCGGCGGCAATCAGGAGGCGAAGCGGCTGGCTGGGTCGGGACATGCGGATGCGTCAAGTCGGGAGTGGGCAAGGCACTTTAGCAGTGCCGATGGCGCTGATTCGGGTGCGGTGCGGGCTTGCACCAACGCAGAGGCATTGCGAGGATGCTGCACGGGTGCGAAGGGGCACGAGGGGTATTCGATGATGCGATGGCGGGCGGCACTGGTGGCCGTGTGCGTAGCGTTGAGCGGTGCGCCGGGTGCGATGGAGGTGCCCGAGGCACCGTTGTTCGTGGCGATGACCGGCGCCGATGGTCTGCCGTCCACCTATGCGATGGCGCTGGCCGAAGATGCCACCGGCTATGTCTGGATCGGCACCCAGGACGGTCTGGCGCGTTATGACGGTGTCGAGTTCCACACCTTCCGCCACCGGGTTGGCGATCCGGACTCTCTGCCGACCAACTCGGTGCAGACCTTGCACGTCGATGCTTCCGATCGCCTCTGGGTGGGCACCGAGGGCGGCGGGCTCAGCATGCTGGACGCCGACCGCAGCCGTTTCCGCCATTTTTCTCCCGCCACCGATCCACGCTTCGCGCTGTCCGATGTCTGGGCGATCACGTCCGACGGCAACGGCGTGGTGTGGCTGGGCGGCTATGCCGGCGGCCTGCATCGCTTCGACACCGTCAACGATGTGGTCGAGGTCACCCGCGCCGATCCGGACGGCGGTGGTTTGCCGTCCAACCATGTGCTGGACCTGATGCTGGCATCGGACGGCAAGCTCTATGTGGCCAGCAGCGCCGGCCTTGCGATTCTGCATGAGGGCCGATTCCTGGATGTGCCGCCGTTCGTGCATGAGTCGCCGGGCATGGTGCTGTCGCTCATGGAACACGCGGACGGCTCGATCTGGGTGGGCACCCAGGCGGGCCTGGAAAAGCTGGAGGACGGCCGTTTCAGCCCGGTGTTCGAAGACGAAGCCAATCTCGCGCAGGTCAGCTCCGGCGTGCTCGACATGATGCCCGACCGCAATGGCGGCTACTGGCTGGGCACCCGCGCCGGCCTGCGCCATCTGCGCAACGGCAAGGTGCATGACAGTGCGTCCTACGCCGCGCTGCCCGGTGGCGAGCTGCTGCTGGATATGCTTGAAGACCATGAAGGCGGCTTGTGGTTCGTGCTGCGCAATGTCGGGCTGCGGCGGTTGCCGCCGGACTGGGCGAACTTCTCGCTGCTGCGGGCGGGCGAGGCCGATGTCGGTGGCCTGCACAGCGACCATGCGCCGGGAGTGGCGACCGATGGCAGCGGCGGGCTGTGGCTGATGCATCGCAATACCGTGCTGGAACATGTCTCGGCTCAGGGTGCAGTCACACGCTATCTCGACGATCCGGCGATCCAGGGGCGGATGCTCTCGGGTGCATCGGTGCTGGCACGCGCGGATGGCCGGCTCTGGCTGGGTTATGCACGCGGCCTTGCCTTGTTCGACCCCACCAGCGGTGACGTCCGTTTCTGGTACCCGCAATCGGGCGAGGATGCGCCGCCCGTGGGCAGCGTGGATCTGATGCGCTTTGATGCCGATGGCCAGTTGTGGATATCCACCTATGGCGGCGGGCTGCAATGCCGCGACGAGGACGGCCGCGTGCTTGGAACCTGGCGCATGGGTGAAGACGGCGGTCTGCCGGAAGGCTCGATCGAGGCGATCGACTTCGGCCCGGATGGCGAACCCTGGTTGGCCGGCGATTTCGGCCTGCTGCGCTATGACGTGTCCACCGGCAGTTTTTCCGCGCCGCCGGGGCAGGAGCCGGGCCGCCTGATGGGGCTGGCCTTCACCCCGCAGGGCGAAGCCTGGGTGGCGCGTCTTGGCTATATCGAACGCTATCTGTGGCGTGACGGCGCGCTGCAGCGCGTGGCCCGGATCGGCCCGGAACTGGGCATGCCGGCGGCCGAGGTCGGCGGCCTGGTGGTGGATCAGGTCGGCGATCTGTGGATCACCACGATCCGGGGGCTGTGGCGTTATTCGCGCGATACCGGCGTGCTCGCGCATTTCGGCGTGCTGGATGGGCTGCCGACCGAGGAATTCGTCTGGACACCGCCGCTGATCAGCGACAACGGCATCATCGTGGCGCCCTCGATCCGTGGTGTGGTGGTGTTCGATCCGGCCCGCATCAGCCGCACCCGGACCGAGCCGCGGCTGGTGCTGGAAGAAGTTTCCCTGCTGCGCCCGGAAGGCCGCGCCGTGCTGCCCGGGCAAGGGCCGCTGCAATTAGGTTGGGATGATCGGGAACTGACCGTTACCGCGCGCCTGCTGTCGTTCTCCGATGTACCGTCCAACCGCTACCGCTTCCGCCTGCGCGGTTTCGACGAGCAATGGGTGGATGTGGACGCACGCGGCCAGCGCATCTTCCCGAAACTGCCACCGGGACGCTATCTGCTGGAAATCGTCGGCGGCAACGGCTCGGATGTATGGTCGGCGATGCCGTTGCGGCGCCAGATCCACGTACGCGGGCCGTGGTGGCAGAGCCGCTGGGCCTGGCTGGGTTACGCGCTGGCGCTGCTGGCGCTGCTGGCGGCCGGTTCGGTCGCCTACCGCCGTCGCCTGACCCGCATCCATGCACTGGAAATGGCGCAGCGCCAGGCCGAATGGGCCGAGCGCGCCTCACGCGCCAAGAGCAGCTTCCTGGCCACGATGGGGCACGAGATCCGCACTCCGATGACCGGCGTGCTGGGCATGGCCGAACTGCTGCTCAAATCACCGCTGGACGAGCGTCAGCGCGCGCATGTGCAGGCCATCCAGCATTCCGGCGACCTGATGCTGCGTCTGGTCAACGATGCGCTGGATCTGGCCAGGATCGAGGCCGGCAAGCTGGCGTTGGCCGATGAGGTATTCGATGCGCGCGCGCTGGTTGCGCAGGTGATCCAGCTGTCGCAGCCGCAGGCCGAACGCAAGGGGCTGGCGCTGACCGTGGATTTTGCGCCGGACGCGCCGCATTGGCTGTGCGGCGACGGCCAGCGGGTACAGCAGATCGTGCTGAATCTGGTCAACAACGCGGTCAAGTTCACCGCCGAAGGCGAGGTCGCGGTACGGGTTTCCACGATGGAAGACGGTGCTGGCCTCCGGCTGGCAGTGCGCGATACCGGCCCGGGACTGGATGCCGAGCAGCAGGCCCGGCTTTATCAGCGTTTCGAGCAGGGTGAAGGCCATCTGACCGCGCGCCGGCATGGCGGCAGCGGGCTGGGGCTGGCGATCTGCCAGGAACTGGCCGCCGCGATGGACGGCAAAATCAGTGTCGAGAGCCAGCCGGGTAAGGGCGCGACTTTTGTCTTTCAGGCACCGCTGCCGCATGCCGAGGCACCGGCCAGGACGGAATCCGGCGCCGGCTCGGCCAAGGTGGTTGCGCGCGACATCCTGCTGGTGGAGGACGATCCGGTCGTGGCCCAGGTCATCAGCGATCTGCTGCGCGGTCAGGGCCACCATGTGATTCATGCCGGGCACGGGCTGGCGGCGCTGGCGGAACTGCGCGGCCGGCGCTTTTCGCTGGTGCTGATGGATCTGGACCTGCCCGGCCTCAATGGATTCGAGATTGCGCGTCTGATCAACAACGAGCCGGATCCGCCACCGATCGTGGCCTTGACCGCACGCGCTGACGCCGAGGCCGAGGAACGCGCGCGGCAGGCTGGAATGCAGGGCTTCATGCGCAAACCGGTGCGTGGCGATGATTTGGCCGAACTGCTGCGGCGTTTCGCAGGCGAATGAGCCCAGGCACAACGGTCACCGGCAGGTCGGCAGAACGCCGCACCTGCACGGAGGTATTTCCATACGGCCTACGCAAAGCCGCGCCGGGATCAATCACCGGCGCGGCCTCGTGTTTCGGGGGATTGGGAAATGGGCACCGGTGGTGCCCGCTGCGGAATCAGCTGCAGCCGGCGAGGGCGCAGCCTGCATGGCGACGATCCGCGCAGTGCATGGTCACAGCGACAGATCGCCGGAGGCTTCCGGCTGGTATTGGATCGTCGCCACGCGCACGCGCAGCGGTCGGCCATCGGGCGTGTTCCAGTCGATGCTCTGGCCGATCGACAGGCCCAGTAGCGCGGCCCCGATCGGCGCCAGCACCGACACCCGGTTTTCCGCATTGCTGGCGTCTTTCGGATAGACCAGGGTCAGCTCATGCTCCTTGCCGCTGATTTCCTCAATGAAGGTGACGCGCGAGTTCATCGTCACCACATCCGGCGGCATCTGTGACGGTGGCAGGATATTGGCCCGGATGAGCTCATCGCCCAGGCGCTGTGCGGCGTCCTGATCGCGGTAGGCCGGCAACTCCAGCAGGCGTTCAAGACGCGCCAGATCCAGGCTGCTGACAGTGATGGGGGGTTGGGGTGCCGCAGACATTAGCAATATCCCTCGGGATCGAAGTGAAGAAGGCGGCGCGAGTGCGCCGCCTTCCAAAGTCAGTTGTCGTGTGCGGGCAGGCTACATTGGACGCCGGTGGCTTTCAATCGGTATGGGCCGGCTACGGCGATTTCAGGGTACGGGCGTGTTTGAATCCCGCGCCTGCAGCGGCGCGGCCGATGTTGCATCAAACAGCGATGCCGGCAATTGCCGGAACAGCCCGGCCAGTTCCAGCAGAAACGCGGCCATCGCCGAACTACGGCGCCACACCATCGCGATGCGCCGGTGCGGCGGTGGGTTGCGGAACGGTACCAGCACAATGTCGTTGGACGGCGGCACCGGCGGCGCCACCGCCAGCTGCGGCAGCAAGGTGATGCCGACCCCGGCCGCGACCATCTGGCGCAGGGTTTCCAGGCTGGTGGCGCGGAAACCGGATTTCTCGCTGGCACCGGCCAGTTGGCAGACATCCAACGCCTGTTCGCGCAGGCAATGGCCGTCTTCCAGCAGCAGCAGGCTTTCCTCGTGCAGATCGTCGAGCGAGATCGAGCGGCGCTGCGCCAGTGTGTGGTCGGCTGGTACCGCCAGTTGGAAGGGTTCCTCGAACAGGAATTCCACGTGCAGCTGATCGTCAGGCAGCGGCAGCGCCAGGATCGCCGCGTCGATTTTGCCGTGACGCAGCTGGGCCAGCAGCACCTCGGTCTTTTCCTCGGCCAGCAGCAGTTCCAGCTTCGGGAAGCGGTCGCGGATGCGGGTGATCACGTGCGGCAGCAGATACGGCCCCAATGTCGGAAAAATCCCCAGCCGCACGCTGCCGGCTTCCGGATCGGCCGAACGCCGCGCCGCTTCGCGCAGGGCATCGATTTCGGCCAGGATGCGGCGTGCGCGGTCGGCGATGTCGTGCCCGATCGGGGTCAGCATCACACGGCGCGGCGCGCGTTCGATCAGCGCCACGCCCAGTTCGTCCTCCAACTTACGGATCTGGGTGGAAAGCGTCGGCTGGCTGACGAAACTGGCCGCCGCCGCCCGCCCGAAATGGCGGTGCTCGGCCAGTGCAACCAGGTAGCGCAGATCGCGGATGTTCATCGGGAGCCTGTGGGCGGATCAAGGTGGAAAAGATGGGGCCGCTCCAGCCTAGCGCAAGCGCCGCCCGGCGGCAGCGGGCCTGCGCGCGAGCCTGATGCGGGGCGTAATCGGCAGAGCCCGGCGTGGTCGACGCCGTTCCTGCAATGGTGATCCGGTCGATGAATCGCTGGGATTCTGAACCTGATCGTTGCCTGCGCGGCGGCCGGCCGATAGCATTTCATCCCTTTGCCCCCCGCGATCCCGCGCCAATCCCCGGCCGGTGAACGGCGCGGGCGCTTTTCCTCCCGGAGCTTTGCATGCGTACCCATTACTGCGGTCTCGTCGACGAGACCCTGATCGGCCAGTCCGTGACCTTGTGCGGCTGGGCCGACGTTGCCCGCAACCTTGGCGGGGTCTGCTTCATCGACCTGCGCGACCATGAGGGCATCGTGCAGATCGTGGCCGAGCCGGATCAGGGCGAGGTGTTCGATGTGGCGGCGCAGGTGGGCTACGAATATTGCCTGCGCATCAGCGGCACGGTGCGTGCTCGTCATGCGGTGAACGACAAGCTGCGTTCGGGCAAGGTGGAAGTGGTGGCCACCCAAATCGAAATCCTCAACAAGGCCGATACGCTGCCGTTCTACATGCACGAAACGCCCGGCGAGGAAGCGCGTCTGACCTATCGTTACCTCGACCTGCGTCGCCCGGAGATGCAGCGCATGCAGCGCACCCGCATCGCGCTGGTGCAGGCGCTGCGACGCTGGCTGGATGCACGCGGTTTCCAGGACATCGAAACCCCGATCCTGACCAAGGCCACGCCGGAGGGCGCGCGCGATTTCCTCGTGCCGGCGCGCATGCACGAGGGCGAGTTCTACGCATTGCCGCAGAGCCCGCAGCTGTTCAAGCAGATCCTGATGGTGGCCGGCTTCGACCGTTACTACCAGATTGCGCGCTGCTTCCGCGACGAGGCCCTGCGCGCCGACCGCCAGCTCGAATTCACCCAGCTGGACATGGAGTTTGCGTGGGTGGATGAAGCCACGGTACAGGGCACGACCGAGGAGCTGATTCGGCATGTGTTCAAGGAAGTGATCGGGGTGGAGCTGGCCGATCCATTCCCGCGCATGACCTGGCATGAGGCGATGCGCCGCTTCGGCTCGGACAAGCCGGATCTGCGCATCGCGCTGGAACTGGTGGACGTGGCCGAATTGGTGCGTGAGTGCGAATTCAAGGTCTTCACCGATGCCGCGGGCCAGGACGACGGGCGTGTCGCGGCATTGCGCATTCCCGGTGGCGCGCGACTGTCACGCAAGCAGATCGACGAATATGCCGCGCACGCCGCCAAGTACGGCGCCAAGGGGCTGGCCTACGCCAAGCTTGGCGAGGATGGCGCGATCAATTCGCCGATCCAGAAATTCTTCCCGGAAGATGCCTTCGCTGCGCTGCTGGCGCATTGCGGTGCGCAGAACGGCGACATCGTGTTCTTCGGTGCCGGCGCGTTCGGTGTCGTCAGCGACTTCATGGGCGCGCTGCGGCTGAAGGCCGGCAAGGACTTCGAACTGGTCGAAAGCAGCTGGCGCCCGCTGTGGGTCACCGACTTCCCGATGTTCGAATGGGACGCCGAGGAAAACCGCCACGTCGCCTTGCACCACCCGTTCACCGCACCGGCGGTGGACGACATTGCCGAACTCAAGGCCAACGCGAAAACCGCCGTCTCGCGCGGTTATGACATGGTGCTCAACGGCAATGAAATCGGCGGCGGCTCGATCCGTATCCACCGCAGCGATATGCAGAGCGCCGTGTTCGAACTGCTCGGCATCGATGAAGAAGAAGCCCAGGCCAAGTTCGGCTTCCTGCTCGACGCGCTGCGCTTCGGCGCGCCGCCGCACGGCGGTGTTGCCTTCGGCATCGACCGCATCGCCGCATTGATGGCCGGCACCGAATCCATCCGCGACGTGATCCCGTTCCCCAAGACCACCACCGCCCAATGCCTGATGACCGGCGCCCCCTCGCCGATCCCGGATGCGCAACTGGCGGAACTGCATGTGCGGGTGCGGGAGAAGGAGTGATGTAATTCGCGTGGCAAAGGTTGTAGCGACCCCGGCTGCTGCAACCACGCTGCTGTTTTGCGTCACGCGTGATGCGGCGGGATGGATGGCGGACGTTTCCGGCATGGGCGCCTTGCCAGTTGCCAGGCAGGGCTGCATGCTGACTCCAGTCCCATTACGGCAGGCAACATGTTCCCGTCCGGCGAGCTGAAGGAAAAATTCCGGCCGCAACTGGATGCGGAAACCCCCGAACAATGGCGGGTGCGCATCCATCGCGCGATCAGCTGGCTGGCCCGCTCGGAGCAGGAACACGAGGATACCGACGCGCGCTTTATCTTCCAGTGGATCGCGCTCAATGCCGTCTACGCGCAGGCTTTCACCGATACCACCGAACGCGAGCGCGCGCGCCGCTTCATCGACACCCTGGTGGCGCTGGATGTGCAGGGTCGGCTGCATGATGTGCTGTTCAGCCAGTTCAGCGGCCCGATCCGGACTCTGCTGGACAACCATTTCGTGTTCGAACCGTTCTGGATTGCTCTGCGCGATCATGATTCCAGTGACGGGTGGGAGCGCAGTTTCAGGGCCAGCCGCAAGGTTGCCCTGACCGCCGTGATGAATGGCGACACCGCCACCGTGCTGTCGGTCGTGTTCGACCGGCTCTATGTGCTGCGCAACCAGCTTGTGCATGGCGGCGCGACGTGGAGCAGCCGCGTCAACCGGAACCAGCTCAAGGATGCCGTCGCCATCCTCGGCGCACTGGTGCCCGTGGTGATTGCGGTGATGCTGGAACACCCGGATGCAGATTTTGGCGAGGTGTTGTATCCGGTGGTGTGATGGCCTGGACAGGTCGCCCCATGCGATTTTGATTGCTGCTATTCCGCAGCCCGCTTTCCTGTATTGGGCACCGGTCGGCTATCCACCTTGTCCACATGGATCGTTGCTGGAACGGGATGCGATCCATGTGGACAGTGCTGGTGATATGCGACCACCTACTCGAAACCATCATAGAAGAGCGGACCACCACAGGTTTCCGCCTGGGCCGGGTTGACCAGCACGTGGAAGCGGCTGCCGACGGGCATACCGTTGTAGTCGTAGATCTGCCAGCGGCTTTCCGAGGTGGAGTATTCCATGTCGAAGTCGCTGTCATCGACATGGGTGAGCATGCGTGTGATCACCGGTTGCGCACAAGGATTGCCATTGAGCAGCGGGTGATCCAGCCGCATCGCATCGCTGCCGATCATGTTGCCGGCGGTTGCGGTGGCACGAAACACGTTGGGGCTGGGCAACTGGGCGTAGATGCTGAAACCCACGTTGAGCGGCATGGCCTGGGTGGTATCCAGATTGGTCACGTACCAGGCTCCACTGCCGAGCAGCGCGAAATAGAGCACGCCGGTATGCCGTGGATTGGCGGCTGCGCCGGTGTTGTAGTTCTGCATCGCGAACACGATCAGGTCCGGGTTGTCGGTCAGATCCAGAGCGCTGCTGGCATTGGTAGTGTTGTCGGCGGTGGTCGTATGACGTGATACGCCGCTGCCAGCCCCGGCCGCAAAGACGTTGTAACGCGCACTCAGTGGCATGTCGATCGTGCTGTTCTTGTTGTAGAGGCTCCATACGCCGCTGAACTCCCAGCTGCCTATCGGCTGGCCGCTTTCCAGGGTGACACCGGAGATGTAATGCGAGGTGGCGAACAGGTTGGCACCAGACTGGTCGTTGATCGCCGGGTGTGTGAGCGAGGTGATGTGGCCGGATCTGTTGTCTGCGGTGACGGCGTGCGAGAAGCTAAAGTCGCCGTATTCGTAGGCGCCGATGTCCACGCGGCCGTCACCGATGGTGGCCGGCGTCTTTTTCTTGAAGCGCCGCAGACCGTCGGCATCGGTGCTGGGCAGACCGTTGAAAATCAATCCGAGCCCCAGCGCGGCGTTGTCGCCGGCATCGATGGCCGGCGAGTCCGGAGCCAGGCGGGCGTCGTTCTGGCCGTTCAGCCTGGCCGGCGCGGTGAGGGTGCTGGCGTCCATTGTTATTCCGAAAACGTTGCCGTTGACGAGGTTGTTGGAGTTGGTGATGCCCGCGACAACGACGGGTGCGATGTGGATGGCCTGTGCGGCGACGAGGAGGTTGTTGTAGAGCATGCCGCTGAGCTGGCCATCGGTGCCATCGACGGTCCAGTGTCCGGCGTCGATGGCGGTCTGGACCCGAGTGACGGTGTTGTTGATCAGTTGTGCGTCGATCTGTCCATGGGAGAGCCCCAGCCGGATGCCAAGATCCAGCGTCTTGCCGCCGCCGATGACCACGTTGTTGTAGACACGCGCATCGAAGCTGACAGGGCTCGGGAAGTCCGGGCTGCCTTCCGCGAGCGTGATGCTGCCGGTACGGAAAGACCCTCGCACCGTGTTGCCGTGCAGCTTGACGCTGCCATCGCTGCCGCTTCCGTAATACTGGGCATAGATGCCGGCACCGCCGCCGTCGCCCGCCGTGGTGCGCATGACGTGGTTGTAGTACGCCCTGGCGTGCAGCGTGCCTCCATTTCTGGATCGCAGGTCGATCAGGCCGCCCCAGTAAAAAGGTGGGCTGCCGTCGATCCGGTTGTCGTACAGCATGGCATCGACCGTGCCACTGTTGGCATCTACCTGAATGCCGGGTTTTCCTGATGGCTGGGAAATGCTTAATTCGCGGAAGTCGAAGCTCGCGTTTCCAGTGCCCGTATAGCTCGCCGACACATGCCCGCCCTCGAAGCGGATCCTGCTCAGGTTCAGGCCGATGTCACCGTCGTAGTCGCTGTTGTAGACGGTCACGTAGGCGTTCTGGAAGACCGGGCTATAGCCATCGGCGGCGGTCAGGGTGAGGTGTTTGTTCTGCACGCCCACGGAGACGGTGATGGGCGTGTCGGTGGCGATCTCGATGCGGTCGTTGTCGGCGGCGGCATTGATGCAGGCTTGCAGCACGCCGGCACAGGGAGGTGTGCCGGGCCAGGTATGGGTGGCCGCGAGGGCGGATCCGGCCAGCAGCAGGGCGAGGATTGGCAGGCAGATCGACGGCAGCAGGGTTCGCAGGGGCATGGCGGTTCTCCGGAGTAGGGCGGTTTCCTGCTCAATCGGAAAACAGTGATGGAATTAGCCAAAGCTGCGGGCATGGAGCCGGAAATGGTCACCGAACCGGCCTTGCATGCCTTGAGACCGGCCCGTTCAGCGCCCATGTCCGGCATCATGCCGACCGATTCCGGATCATCCGGCACCCGACTTTCTGCGAGGTTTCCCCCTGATGACTTCTTCCCTGGCCTTGGCGCAGTCGCGCCTGCTGGCGCCCGCCGGGCTTGCCGCGTCCGATCTTGAACACGCTTTCGGGCGTCTGATGGGGCCGGGCGTGGATACCGCTGATCTGTATTTCCAGCATTCGCGCCAAGAGAGCTGGGCGATGGAGGATGGCATCGTCAAGAGCGGTTCGCACTCGATTGAACAAGGCGTGGGCGTGCGGGCAATGGCGGGTGAGAAGACCGGTTTCGCCTATTCGGACGAACTGCGGCTGCCGGCGTTGCTGGAAGCCGTCGGTGCGGCGCGGGCGATTGCGCGCAGTGGTCGGACCTTGCCCGGTGCCGGACTGGCGCTGCGGCAGGCGCCGGCGCTGTATCCGGCGATCGATCCGGTCGAAAGCCTGGACAGCGAGGCCAAGGTGCGGGTGCTGCGTGAGATCGACGCCTATCTGCGCGCCAAGGATCCCTGCGTGACGCAGGTGATGGTGAGCCTGGCGGCGACGCTGGACACGGTGCTGGTGGCGCGTTCGGATGGCGTGATGGCCGGCGATGTGCGGCCGCTGGTGCGGCTCAATATCAGCGTGATCGTGGAACGCAACGGGCGTCGTGAGCAGGGCTATGCCGGCGGTGGTGGGCGCTACGGCTATGACGGGTTGCTGCGTGATGGCCGCGCGTTCGCGATGGCTGATGAGGCGTTGCGGCAGGCATTGGTGGCGCTGGAAGCGATTGCCGCGCCGGCCGGTTCAATGCCGGTGGTGCTGGGCCCGGGCTGGCCCGGCGTGATGCTGCACGAAGCCGTCGGGCACGGGCTGGAAGGCGATTTCAATCGCAAGGGCACGTCCACGTATGCCGGGCGCATCGGGCAGAAGGTGGCATCGGAGCTGTGCACCATCGTGGACGACGGCAGCCTGCCGGGGCGGCGCGGTTCGCTCAGCATCGATGACGAAGGCACGCCGACGCAGTGCACCACGCTGATCGAAAACGGCCGCTTGGTCGGCTACATGCAGGACACGATGAACGCGCGCCTGATGGGTGCCACGTCCACCGGCAATGGCCGGCGCGAATCCTTCGCGCATCTGCCGATGCCGCGCATGACCAACACCTACATGCTGGCCGGCAAGGATGATCCGGCCGACATCATCAAGAGCGTCAAGCGTGGGCTGTACGCAGTGAATTTCGGCGGTGGCCAGGTCGATATCACCTCCGGAAAGTTCGTCTTTTCCGCGACCGAGGCCTATCTGATCGAAGACGGCCGGATCACCGCGCCGGTCAAGGGCGCCACGCTGATCGGCAACGGCCCGGAAGCGATGACGCGGGTCAGCATGGTCGGTCACGATCTGGCGCTGGACGAGGGCGTGGGCGTGTGCGGCAAGGAAGGCCAGAGCGTGCCGGTGGGCGTGGGCCAGCCGACGATGAAGATCGACCAGATGACGGTCGGCGGGACGCAGGCGTGAGGTTGGGAGTCGGCTTCTCCCTCACCCACACGCGTGGGGGAGAAGGAGAAAATCGCGCGCTGCGTTATGACGCTGTGTTTTCGTCGTTGAAATCGTCGCCGTTGAAATCGTCGTCGAAGTTTTCAGTACTGCCTTCAGTGGCAGCATCGGTGTTACCGGCTTCATCCTCGTCGACCACTTCTTCGGCCATTAGCGTCTTCAGTTCGCGGAACAGTTCGCGGAAGGCGTGGGGCGGGCGCTGCTTTTCCCGTTCCAGCCGGGCATTGCGCACCAGTTGGCGCAGCTTCTGGCGGTCGGCATCGGGGTGTTGGGCGATGAGTTCGGCCAAGGCCTCGTCGCCTTCTTCCAGAAGCCGCTCGCGCCAGGCTTCGAGCCGGTGCAGGCGGGCGGCTTCGCGGCGGGCGTCGTCGCGGTCGCGTTGCAGCGTGCGACGGATCGCATCAATGACGTCGTCGTCTTCGCGCCGCATGTTCTTGGCTAGGAACTGCAACTGGCGCTTGCGTGCGATCTGCGCGGTGATGCGGCGCGAGTCCTGCACCAGATCGCGCAGGGCATCGGGCATCGGCACGGCGGCCAGTTCGCGCTCGCCCAGCGCCAGCAGGCGCTCGGCCAGTTCCAGTACTTCCAGCGCTTCGCGGCGCTGCTGGCTGCGGCTGGGGCCAAGGAATTCACCGGTTTCTTCGTCGCGACCGCGCATTTTTCTGGGGAATCGGGAATGGGGAAGCGGGAATCGTACAGGCAACGGGATTGGGAGTTGAGGATTGGGGATTCGTACAAGCAGCCAAGGCCGGCTTTTGACGAATCTCCAATCCCCAATTCCGAATCCCAACCTTCAAGGGACACTTCAAGTGAACAACACTTCAGTCACGCAACGGCCCGCACAGGCGGGCAGCGGCATGGTGGATCCGGCCAGCACGCAGGCACGGCTTTCGGAGCTGGCCAGCCAGGTGCTGGACCGCTGCCGCACCCTTGGCGCCTCGCAGGCCGAGCTGGCCTTGAGCGAGGACGCCGGGCTGTCGGTTGGTGTGCGTCTGGGCGAGGTCGAAACGATCGAGTACACGCGTGATCACGGGCTTTCGCTGACGGTCTATTTCGGCCAGCGCAAGGCCAGCGCCAGCACTGCGGATCTGGATCCGGCATCGATCCAGGCCACCATCGATCAGGCCTGCGCGATCGCGCGCCATACCGAAGACGACGCCTGTGCCGGGCTCGCCGATGCGGCGCTCATGGCGCGTGAATTCCCTGATTTCGATCTGTGGCACCCGCTTCCAATGGACGCGGATGCGGCGATCCAGCGGGCATTGGCCTGCGAAGCCGCCGGGCGCGACGCCGACCGGCGCATTGCCAATTCCGAAGGTGCCAACGCGGCCCACGGTCACAGCATTTCGGTCTATGCCAACAGCCACGGTTTCATCGGCGCCGAGTGCGGCACCAGCCACAGTCTTTCGCTGTCGCTGATCGCCGGCGAAGGCGAGCAGATGCAGCGCGATTACTGGTACGACGCGCATTGCCATCAGGGCCTGTTGCAGTCGCCGGAGGAGATCGGCCGGCGCGCGGCGCAGCGCACCGTGGCGCGACTGTCGCCGCGACCGGCACCGACCGGCAGCTTCCCGGTGTTGTTCAGCGCTGAAGTGGCGCGTTCGCTGATCGGGCATCTGCTGGGCGCGGTCTCGGGCGGTGCGCTGTATCGGCGCGCATCGTTCCTGCTGGACCACCTCGGCAAGCCGGTGTTGCCGCGCGGCATCGACCTGATCGAGCGTCCGCATCTGGTGCGCGGCCACCGCTCGGCCGCGTTCGATGCCGAAGGCGTGGCCACGCGCGAATCAGCGCTGGTGCGCGACGGCGTGCTGGAGCGCTATGTGCTGGGCAGCTATTCGGCGCGCAAGCTCGGGCTGGAAAGCACCGCCAATGCCGGCGGCGTGCACAACCTGCAGATCAGCACCGGCACCGATGATATGGCTGCATTGATCCGGGGCATGGGACGCGGCCTGCTGGTCACCGAACTGATGGGGCAGGGCGTCAATACGATCACCGGCGACTACTCGCGCGGCGCCGCCGGATTCTGGGTGGAGAACGGCGAAATCGCCTTCCCGGTGGATGAAGCCACCATCGCCGGCAACCTCAAGGACATGCTGCTGGGCATCGAAGCGGTCGGCGCCGATGTGGACACCCGTTCACATGTGCTGACCGGCTCAATCCTCATCGGAAGAATGATGGTGGCGGGCGGAGAGTGATGCGCCCGCCCATACCTGATTCTCCCGCCAGCCGGCTCTGCAATGAGCAATGGCGGATCGGTGCCGACGTGGTGTAACGTGCCGTCTTTCACTTAGACTTTTCACTCTTCGGCTCCGGCGCTGCCGGGGCACCTTTTAAGGAGAACCGGACATGAGCGATTTCGACACCCAGCCACCGTCAACCGATGCCGTTCCGGCTGACGCCCGCCAATGGGGGCTGTTCGCGCATCTCTCGGCGCTGATTGGCCTGATCATCCCGTTCGGCAACGTGCTCGGTCCGCTGATCATCTGGCAGGTCAAGAAGGCGGAAATGCCGTTCGTCGATGACCAGGGCAAGGAAGCGCTGAACTTCCAGATCACCGTCGCCATCGCGATGCTGATCTGCATCGTGCTTAGCTTCGTGTTGATCGGGCTGTTGCTGTTGCCGATCGTCGGCATCGCAGCGCTGGTGTTCACCATCATCGGTGGCATCAAGGCCAACGAGGGTCAGTACTACCGCTATCCATTCGCGCTGCGTCTGATCAAGTAATCAGCGCAGACGAAGGCTGGACGGAACGGCGTGGCGGGCAACCGCTGCGCCGTTTCTGTTTGCACCGCCTGTCTGCTACGAGATGCAAGCGTTTTCGGCCGTGTAGCCTGGTTAAGGCGAAGCCGCACCCGGAACTGGAGCCGGGCAAACTGCTGGAGCGCTCTGCGCGTCATTGCTCGTCCCGGCTGTGGGATACGTGGCAACAAGGCCGGCCATCAGCTCCAGGCCAACACCGTGATTTCTTCCCGATCGTGGTAGAGCTGGCGGGCGCGGGTTTGTACCGCGACGCCGGCCTCGGCACAGTGTGCGTGGAAGTCGGCGAGGTTGGCCTGCACTTCGGCGTGGCGTTTTTTCATCGGCAGCTTGAGGTTGAACACCGCGCGCCGGCACCACCCGTGGGCGAACCATTCGGCCATGCGT
Source organism: Denitratimonas organivorans (assembly GCF_037478135.1). Lineage (NCBI taxonomy): Bacteria > Pseudomonadati > Pseudomonadota > Gammaproteobacteria > Lysobacterales > Lysobacteraceae > Denitratimonas > Denitratimonas organivorans. The sequence goes on along the minus strand of NZ_JBBHDV010000005.1, from coordinate 188,235 downwards.
GCGGCGACGCGGCGCGGCTGTTCCACCATGTCGCAAACCATCCAGTCCACCGGCTGTGTCGGTTGCCAGCTGAAACCGTCGGCGCGCAGATGACGCACCAGGCCGGTGGCCAGCAGGCTGTCGGCCAGCGGGCCGTTGTCGATCGCGGTCACGTGGATGTGGTGGCGGGTCAGGATCCAGCTCCAGCCACCCGGCGCGGCGCCCAGATCGACTGCGCTCATGCCCGGCTTCAACCACTGCTCGCGTTCGTCCGGACGCAACAGTATCTGGAAGGCTTCTTCCAGCTTCTGCGCCGAACGGCTCGGCGCCTCCTTTGGCAGACGCAAACGCGGGATGCCCTGCGGCCAGATCCGCTCGCCGCGTGGCTGCGATACCCCGAGCACGGCATGGGTGCCGGAAAAAAAGCACAGATGCAGACAGGGCTGTTGCAGGTCTTCACTGGCTGAAAGCAGACCGGCCTTGCGTAGCGCCGGACGCAGGGCGTTGCCGAAGCTGCGCGCCAACCCGGCCAGCGGGCGCGCCGCGTCCGAATCCGGATGCTCGACGATCAGGCTGCCGAACGGGCGCCATGGCGTATCGGCCAGTGCGGCCAGCATCGGGGTCAGGCGGTCGCTCGGATCCAGCTGCGGCAGATCGGCCAGCACCCGCACGCATTGGCGCGCGAAGATCAGGTTGCGCGGCGGCAGCGCAGGGCGGGCCGTGTTGCGCCCGGCTTCTTCCTCCGGGTCCGCTCCGGTGTTTTCCTGCTGCGCGGCAAGGTCGTGAAACCGGACCCAGCCGCTGCCGCGTTCGGCCTGCGGATAGCCGGCGATCTCGCGCCGCGCTGCCCAGTCGGCGATTTCAGCGGCGGTTTCAGGCTCGAAGCCGGGGCGGCACAGTAGCAGGAGGTTCATGGGTCGGTTCAGTAATGAATACCGCCGCGCTGCGCATAGTGGGCGAGCACGGCACGGGCGTCGTCGCGGGCGATGGCTTCGCGTACGGCGATGCCGCGCTTTTCCAGTTCACCGCGCCAGTCGGCCGGCAGCGGGCCTTCATCGAATTCGGTCAGCTGCATGACATCGGCGGCGCTGGCGCCGATCAGCAGGGTGTCGATACCGGCCCAGAAGGTGGCGCCGTAGCACATGCAGCACGGTTGCGCCGAGGTGGCCAGGGTGACGCCGGGATGGTCCTGGTTGAGGCGCGCGCGGCCGGTGTGGGCCTGTGCGGTCAGGTAGGCCATCATTTCAGCATGCGCGACCGAACACTGTTCGGGCACCACGCGGTTGACGCCGGCGCCGAGCAGCTGGCCTTCGGAATCGAACACGGCGGCACCGAACGGGCCACCGCCGTCCTCGATGTTGTGCTGTGCCAGCGTGATTGCCAATTGCACCTTGCTGGTGTCGTCGGCGTAACGGGCGCGGGTGTCGATGCGCTCGTGGATCCAGGCGGGCAGGGTGAGGCGGGATTCAAGGGTCAGCATGTCTTTCTCGTCCGGGTGCGGCGCAGCGCCGCAGGGGTGGGGTGGGTGGCGCGGAAGTGGATGTTTCCGCAGCCGTTTTCGTGGTTTGTGGCATTCCTGCCGGTGACTGTGCCACGCGAATTCGCGCGCATGAACCGATGCTCATGCGCCAGATTGGTGGCGCGGCTTGCACCGGCAGTGGTCCAGTGCGTTTCCGGGCTGGGCGCGTCGGCACGCGATGGCAATGCTGCAGCCGTGCCGTCGCGCCGAGATGCCCGCGCAGGCATCACGCCGCCGTCCGCGACGCGATGCCTGGGGGAGCGGATCAGAACACCGTCACGCGCTGGTCTTCCGGCCGCATCATCGAAGGTGCGCCGACCTTGCAATCAAACGCTTCGGCGAAGGCGGTCAGATTCGACAGCGGGCCGTTGACGCGCCATTTGGCCGGGGCGTGCACATCGATGCTGGCGCGCAGTTGCAGTTCCTCATCGCGGTAGTTGCGGCGCCACAGCTGCGCATAGGAAAGGTAATAGCGCTTGGCCGCGTCGAGGCTGCCGATGTCCGGTTGCGGGCCGAGCGAATCCAGCGCGAGACGGGCGACTTCGACACCGGCCAGATCGGCGATGTTTTCCGGCAGCGAGAGCTGGCCATTGACCTTGACCTGGCCCAGCACCGGATAGGCGTTGTACTGCTCCACCAGCGGCGCGAAGCGGACGTTGAAGGCATTGATGTCGGCCTCCTGCCACCACGGCGCGATGCGGCCCTGGGCATCGAAGTTGCGGCCGATGCTATCGAAACCGCGCATCAGTTCGTGCGCCACGATGCTGCCCAGCGCGCCGTAGTTGGCGGCGACATCGCCATCCGGATCGAAGATCGGCGCCTGCATCAGGCCGGCCGGCAGCACCAGCTGGTTGCGGGCCGGGTCGTAGTAGACGTTGACCGCATGCGCCGGCTGCGGCCATTGCCATTCTTCACGGGTCTTGTCGATCGCGGCCATATGGTGCTTGTGCAGCCAGGACACGATTGCCAGCACGTTGCCGCCGTAATTGTTCGGGGACAGCTTCAGGCCGGTATAGGGCAGGGCCTGACCGGGGCCGCCGAGCTTGATGTCGACCGAATCGATCTTCTCCAGCGCGGTGATGCGCGCCTGCGTGCCCAGCCACGGCGCTTCGGCCAGTTGCGCGCGCAGCGCGGCCTTGACCGTTTCGACCAGGTTTTCGGCCGCCTGCATCGAGGCCGGAGGGAAATGCGCCTGCAGATAGCGCCGCCCCAAGGCCGGGCCAAGCAGTGTATCCACGCTGGTCAGTACCCGGCGCCAGCGCGGCATCGGCTCCTGCGAGCCGCGCAGGGTGCGCAGGTACATCGCATCGTGCGCCTGCACGAAGCCGCTCGAAAGATACGGCGCCATCGCGTGCGCGACATGGAAGCGCAGATACGCGCGCCACTGCTCCGGCGGCAGCGTGCGCACCAGCGCATCGGCTTCGCGGAAGAACACGGTGTGGGCCAGCGAAATCGTCGTGACGCTGTTGGCCACGCCCTGGGTCCGCAGGAACTTGCGCCACTGTATGCCGGGGAAGGTCTTTTCCAGATCGCGCACCGCGAGGATGCGGTAGGAATTGTTCGGATCGCGCAGCTGTAACAGCGACAGTGATGCCAGCGCCAGCTTCTTTTCGATCGCGACCACGGCCTCGGCTTCGGCCGCAGCGGTCGAAGCCGAGCTGCCGGTCAGGGTCAGCAGACGCTCGACATAACCCTGGTAGGCGGTCAGCAGCAGGCGGGTATCGGCGTCTTCGCGCAGGTAATAGTCGCGGTCGGACAGGCCCAGGCCGCCCTGGTTGGCATAGGCGATGCGGCGTGCCGGGTTTTTCAGGTCATCGCTGGCGCCGAAGTCGAACAACACCGGAATGCCGCGCGTATGCAGATCGGCCAGTGCCGGCGCGACATCGCGCTGGCGGGTGATCTTACCGATGCGTTCCAGCAGCGGCCGCAGCGGTGCGGCGGCGGCGGTTTCGATGGCGGCCTCGTCCATGCCGCTGGCGTACAGGTCGCCGAGCAGGCGGGTGACGTGGTCGTCGCTGTTGGCGGCTGCTTCCACCAGGCTGCGCTGTTGCTGCAGGCCGAGCAGTGCGACTTCCTCGAACGTGCCCCAGCTGGCGAAGCCGGCCGGGATCGGATTGGCACCCAGCCAGCCGCCATTGGCGTGCTGGTAGAAATCGGTGCAGGCCGCAGTGGACGTGTCGAAGTTGCGGGGATCGATGGACTGGGCGGCTCCGGTCGCCGGCAGGGCGAGCGAAAGACCGAGCAGCAGGGCATTGAGTGGCAGGCGGCGCATGGCTTCAGCGACAGGGACAAAGACCGCTGATTCTACCCGTTGCGGCGGCGGGCAAGTGCGCGACAGGGCGCAGCCCGGTGATCTTCGGATGGAATCAGATGGAAAAGGTCGCCAGGCCGAGCGCACGAGGACCGCTGGGCGTGCTGTTGGCGCGCAACTGCACGATGTCCTGATCGATGCCGGAGCCGGCCGCGCCGAGCAGGCAGGCGATCGCCGGAGCGTAGGCCTGCGGCGGTGGAATGGCGGACGCATCCTCGCCGAACCAGGCGCGTGCGCGCAGCGCGGTACGCATCGGCCCGGGCTGCACCCCGTGCACCCGCACCGTGGAGTTGGCCAGTTCATCGCGCAATGTCGCGATCAGGCTGCGTTGCGCCTGTTTGGCAATGCCGTAGCTGCCCCAGAACGCGCGCCGGCCGTAGTCGTCGTCATCCAGCGGGAACAGCACGCGCGCATCCGGACTTTTGCGCAGCAGCGGCAGGCAGGCGCGGGTCAGCAGGAAGGGGGCGGTCAGGTTCACATGCAGGCCGGTGAACCAGTCTTCCAGCGGCAGGTTTTCCAGCGACACCAGGCCCTTCAACTCGGCAGCGCCATGCATGATGCCGTCCAGGCGTCCGAATTCGCGCTCCAGTGCCTGCGCCATGTCCTGATGATCGTCCGGCGTGGCGCCGGCCAGATCCATCGGATACAGCGCCGGCGTCGGCGCGCCGCCAGTCACCAGTGAATCGTAGAGGCGGGTCAGTTTCGGCAGGCGCCGGCCGATCAGAACGACCTGTGCACCGGCACCGGCGCAGGCGCGGACCACGGCTTCGCCCAGGCCGCCGTTGGCGCCGGTGACCAGCACCACGCGCCCGGCCAGCGTATCGGCGGCGGGAACCAGTTCGGAGGTGTTCAACATCACGCCGCCTTCAGTGCGTCGGCGACCATGCCCTGCAGTTCGCCCTGCTGGTGCAGTTCGACCACGATGTCGCAGCCGCCAATCAGCTCGCCGGCAAGGAACAACTGCGGGAAGGTCGGCCAGTTGCTGTAGCGTGGCAGGTAGGCGCGGATTTCCGGATCGGCCAGCACATTGATCGTGTGATAGGGCAACCCGCAGGCCTCTAGCGCCTGCGCGGCACGGTCGGAAAAACCGCACATCGGGTGCTGCGGCGTGCCCTTCATGAACAGCACCACCGGGTGCGACTCGAGTTCGGCCCGGATGCGGTCCGTCATGCCCATGTTGTACTTGCTCCCGGAGAATGGCGTGCGTCGCCTGCCTGATCCGGCGGGCGTCGGGTAGAATTGTACCGGTACCGCCGAGCGCACTGTGCGCTTTTTTGCCAACCTGACGAAGGAGAGCCCCCATGGCGATTGAACTTCCCCCGCTGCCGTATTCCCGTGATGCGCTGGAACCGCATATTTCCGCCGAGACCATCGACTACCACTACGGCAAGCACCACCAGACCTACGTCACCAACCTGAACAATCAGATCAAGGGCACCGAGCTGGAAGACGCTCCGCTCGAAACCATCGTGCGCAAGGCGCAAGGCGGCATGTTCAACAACGCCGCGCAGGTGTGGAACCACAATTTCTACTGGCTGTGCCTGGCGCCCAACGGCGGCGGCGCGCCCAGCGGCAAGCTGGCCGAGGCCATCGACAAGGCCTTTGGTTCGTTCGATACCTTCAAGGAAGAGTTCACCAAGCTGTCGATCGGCACCTTCGGTTCCGGCTGGGGCTGGCTGGTGCAGCGTCCGGACGGCTCGCTCGGCCTGGTCAGCACTTCCAACGCCGGCACCCCGATCACCGGCGAGGACACCCCGCTGCTGACTTGCGATGTGTGGGAACACGCCTATTACATCGACTACCGCAACGCGCGCCCGAAGTACCTGGAGCATTTCTGGAATCTGGTGAACTGGGAATTCGTCGCCAGCCGCCTGCGCTGATTCCGTTCGTATCTGCTGCGGGTCGAAGCCGGCCCGCAGCCTGATGTTCGGCAGACCAGCGGTCATGACCGCTGGTCTGCGCTTGTTTCCGGCCTGCGCAGCCATCGCATCTGAGCGGAGGCAGTGCACGGCCGGATGCCAGCCAACCCTGGCCGGTGCTTTGACATCTTCCGGTCACAATGGCCGGTCTTCTTCGATGATGTGCCCTTCCGCTCCGGCGCCTGTGCCGCAGCAGCGGAAGTCTTCCCCTCTCAGGGTGCCTGCCACCCGAACATGCCCGCCGCGTGCGGGCCGGTATCATCCATGACCACGATTTCCGCCGCGATCCTGCTGTTCCTGATCCTGGATCCGCTTGGCAATGTGCCGGTATTCCTTTCGCTGTTGCGAGGCTTGCCGCCCAAGCGCCAGCGCTATGTGCTTGCGCGCGAACTGCTGATCGCGCTGGCGGTGCTGTTCCTGTTCCTGTTCGCCGGCAAGTCGATCCTCGGCGCGATGCACCTGCGCGAGGAATCGGTATCGATCGCTGGCGGCATCGTGCTGTTCCTGATCGGCATCCGGATGATCTTTCCCAGCCGCGACGGGCTGGTCGGCCATCTGCCCGAAGGTGAACCGTTCATCGTGCCGATGGCGATTCCGCTGATCGCTGGGCCGTCCGGCATGGCGGCGGTGATCCTGATGGCCAGCAGTGAGCCCAACCGCCTGGGCGACTGGTCGTTGGCGCTGTTCATCGCCTGGGCCGCGACCGCCGCGATCCTGTTTTCCGCCACCTTCCTCTACAAGGTGCTGGGCAGCCAGGTGCTGACCGCGGTGGAGCGCTTGATGGGGATGCTGCTGGTGGCGCTATCGGTGCAGATGTTCCTAGACGGCGTGGGCACGTATCTGGGGCATTGATCCGACCCGCCCGGTTCCCGGCTGTGGGCTGAACCCGTCGGATACCGCGCGGCAGGCATATGTCGGATGAGTAGCAAATCCGTCATCTGGATCGGTTAAACTATGGTTAAAGGGTGCCCGGAAGCCGAACAAGGCGGTCTGTTTTCCGGGCGCCCTTCAAGCTGGACTTTGCAATTTCGCAGGGCAGGAAATGGCTCTCGCAGGCACGCAGGTGTCGGTGAGGCCATGGTTTTTCGCGCCGGTTGCATCGCGCACCCAACGTAAGAAACGTCAGGCAACTTCTAGGGATTACCCATGAAAAAACAGCTCCGTGTAAAGCGTCTTGCTGGCGCTCTCGCCATTCTGCTGATGACCTCGCCGGTCTACGCCCAGCAGACTTCCTCGAACCTCGCTGGCCGCGTGACCGACAACGAGGGTGCGCCGCTGGCCGGTGCTGAAGTCATCATCGTGCACACCCCGTCGGGTACGACCAGCCGCGCCGTCACCGACGCGCAGGGTCGCTACACCGCACGTGGTCTGCGCGTGGGTGGTCCCTACCAGGTCACCGTCACGCGTGACGGTTTCCGGGGCGAGTCCAATGAAAACGTGTTCCTGTCGCTGGGTGAGACCTCCGCGCTGAACATGGATCTGGACGCCGATGCAACCTCGCTGGAAGCCATCCAGGTGGTGGCTTCCACCGGGTCGATGATCTTCTCGCAGGAAAATACCGGTGTGGGCACCTCGGTCGATGGTCGCCAGCTGGATCTGATCCCGCTTTCCAGCCGCTCGATCGACGACGTTGCCCGTCTTGATCCGCGCGTCTCTGTGATCGACCAGGCTTCCGGCTCGATCTCGGTGGCCGGCGTCAACAACCGCTACAACACCATCTCGGTGGACGGCCTGTCGCAGGGCGACCCGTTCGGCCTGAACTCCAACGGCATGCCGTACACCGGCAGCCCGATCTCGGTGGACACCATCGAGGCCTATGACATCAAGGTTTCCGACTACGACGTTGCCGCCGACACCGTGGGCGCCACGATCAACGCGGTGACCAAGTCCGGTACCAACGAATTCCACGGCTCGCTGTACTACGTGTACAAGGACGCCGAGAACATGGTCGGCAGCCGCGATGGCCAGGACTACAACCTGTTCGATACCGACATCACCAAGGGCCTGACCTTCGGTGGTCCGCTGCTGAAGGACCGCCTGTTCTTCTTCGGTTCGTACGAAGAGCAGACCATCAAGGACTTCGGTGGCGCCTCCTCCACCGACGCCTTCTCGCGTGGTGCGATTACCCAGGCCGAAATCGACCAGGTGATCGACATTGCACGCAACGTCTGGGGCATTGACCCGGGTGTCTACGGCAACCTCGGCGTGAACCTGGAGAACAAGCGCTATCTGGGCAAGCTGGACTGGAACATCAGCGACAACCACCGCGCCAGCCTGACCTACCAGCAGACCGAGGAGAACCGTCCTTCTCCGTACAACATCACCAACAACTCGGTCGCACTGAGCAGCCGCTGGTACAACATCGACAACGTCACCAAGAACACCTCGTTCCAGCTGTTCAGTGACTGGACCACGAACTTCAGCACCGAATTCAAGGTCAGCCACCAGAAGTTCGATCAGGAAAACGGCAACACCTTCAATGATGGCCCGGCGATCAACGTCGGCACCGCCAACATCGTGGCCACCAGCGACAGCACCGGTATCGCCATCGGTGAGGACCGCAACCGCCACGAGAACAAGATCAACACCGAAAGGCTGTCGGTCTCGCTGTTCGGTACCTATTACGCCGCCAACCACACCATCAAGGGTGGTTTCGATTACCAGGAACACGACGTGCTGAACCTGTACGGCCGTGACCTGCATGGCGTGTACACCTTCGCCAGCATCGAGGATTTCGCTGCCGGCAACTACAGCAACTACTCGGTGCGTCGCCCGGTCGGCGGCTTCAGCGAAGCCGACACCGCCGCCGCGCTGGTGTACGAGCAGTTCAGCCCGTACATCCAGGACACCTGGCAGGCCACCGACAACCTGTCGATGACCTTCGGTGTGCGCATCAACATCCCGAAGGCCGACAAGGCACCGCCGCGTCACCCGACCTTCGAGCAGACCTTCGGCTTCCCGAACGACTACAAGCTGGGCTCCGACAACAAGATCGTCATGCCGCGCTTCTCGTTCAACTACCAGTTCGATACCGAGCGCTACTCGCAGCTGCGTGGTGGTGCGGGCGTGTTCCAGAGCATCCCGCCGTTCGTGTGGATGGCCAACCCGTACCAGAACAACGGCGTGACCGCAGCGGCGTTCAACTCGTCCAACCCGGACCTGTACCCGTTCAGCCCGGATCCGTACAACCAGCCGATCCCGGACGATCTGAGCGTGTCCGGCCTGGCGCAGATGGACGTCATCGATCCTGACTTCAAGCTGCCGTCGGTCTACAAGATCAGCCTGGGCTACGACGCCGAACTGCCGTGGTACGGCCTGATCGGTACCGTCGAGTACCAGCAGATCCAGGCCAAGAACGCCGTGTTCTATCAGGCGCTGAACATCGGTGAAGCGCAGGGTACGCTGGCCGATGGCCGCGCCAGCTACTGGTGCACCATGGGTGCCGGCAACAGCAACTCGAACAAGAACTGCGGTGCCGTTCCGGGCTTCAACTACAACTCGACCCTGCTGGGCAACACCAACAAGGGCAAGTCCTCGGCCCTGACCCTGGCGCTGACCAAGCCGATGTCGGACAACTGGTTCGGCAGCATCAGCTACACCTTCACCGATGCCAAGGAAGTGGCTTCGGACGGCAGTTCGCAGGCGTGGTCGAGCTACCAGTACGTCTCGCGCATCAATCCGAATCAGGAGTTCACGACCACTGCCGGTCGCCAGGTCCGCGATTCGTTCAAGGCAACGCTGGGCTGGGAGCGCGCGTTCTTCGGTGACTACCGCACCAGCGCTTCGCTGTTCTACACCGGCCACTCCGGCCTGCCGTACACCTGGACCTTCAACGGCGATGCCAACGGTGACCGTATCTTCCAGGATCCGGCCTACATCCCGCTGCTGAACGATCCGATCGTCAGCTACGGCAATGCCACGGCCGAGCAGATCGCCGCGTTCCAGTCCTTCATCGAAAGCAACGAGTACCTGCGTTCGCATCGTGGCCAGATCGCCGGCCGCCACGCCGACCGTTATCCGTGGGTGAACCAGTTCGACGTCAGCTTCCAGCAGGAACTGCCGGGCTTCATGGAAGGCCACAAGTCGATCCTGCGTCTGGACATCTACAACATCGGCAACATGATCAAGAAGTCCTGGGGCCAGACCTACGGCGGCACGTTCTCCGACAACACCCGTCAGCTGGCGGGCCTGGTGGGCGTGAATGCCGACGGCACCTACACCTACAATCTGGGAAGCCCGAACTCCCCGACTTGGCAGGAAGTGCGGGAATACGATGCCAGCAGCGCCTTCCCGTCGCGCCTGGTGTCGCGCTGGTCGGCCATGCTGACTCTGCGTTACGAGTTCTGATCGCAATCCACCGCGATACGCTGCAAGACAAACGGCCGGGCTTTTGCCCGGCCGTTTTCTTTATTTGTGTGTGTGGAATTTTGTGCCGATGCCGGGATGGGAGACAGGCCATAAAATCGCAGATCGACATCAAGATGACCCTGCGGTGCGCGCATCTTGCGCCCGGCAGACTGGTCGATGCCATGGCGGAATTGGAAGTGCGCCATTGACGCATGTGCGCCAAGGGCGCATCATCCAATGATGATCTTCATTGAAACCCCAGCGTTCACCAAGAGAGTCAAGGAGCTGCTGGACGACGATGCCTATGCCAAGTTTCAGGCGTTCTTGCGTGATAAACCCAATGCTGGCGCTGTAATCGAGGGCACCGGCGGCCTGCGGAAAGTGCGGGTTTCGACTGGCGGACAAGGCAAGAGCGGTGGCGCACGAGTCATCTACTATCACTTCGTTTCCGCGTCGCATATCGCGCTGCTGCTGATCTACCCAAAGAACGCCCAAAGCGACCTTACCGACGCCCAGCGCAAGGCGTTGAAGGCTGTAATAGAAAACTGGAGATAACCGAGTGTCCGACTTTTTCAACGAGCTTATGGAAAGTGTCACGCAGATGGATGAGATTTTGCGCGGCGAGCGCGCACCATCGCGCGAGTTTCACACCATGACCACAGTGAAGGAGGTACGCGCTGCATCCGGGCTGTCGCAAGCCAAGTTTGCAGCGGTAATTGACGTGCCATTGGGCACCTTGCGGAACTGGGAGCAAGGCCGCCGGGAACCGACCGGCCCAGCCAAGGTCTTGTTGCGCGCGATCCGTAACGATCCGAAGAACGTATTGCGTGCGGCCATGCGCGAGGTTGCGGAGGGGTGAGCGGCACGCCTGCCGATCCGTTCGACCTGTGTGGAATGGAAGTTGCGCAGGCATGGCCATGAAGTTCAGCCGCGAGCCAACTGAACTCATGAGCGATCACGTTGCCGTCGAACTGGATGATGCCGAGCTGCTGAACGTCGGGACGCAGACGGTTGCCGCTGTTAACTGGATCACCGCTACTGCGTAATGGCAGGCAGTGCCATAGCGGGTCAGTGGCACCAGGCTGACAGGGTCTGGTAGTGCTTGGCGAGAGCCGGAGCGAGTCTGCGGCTGGCGTACCGTTACACAGTCACGTTTCAGGGATGCTGGATTGCCTGTATTGCAGTTACGGTGCAGTTACGAAAAACCCGGCACATGGCCGGGTTTTCGATGAAAACGTGAGATTGGTCGGGGAGACAGGATTCGAACCTGCGACCTCTACGTCCCGAACGTAGCGCTCTACCAGACTGAGCTACACCCCGACATCTGCGAGCTGCACATTGTACGGCCCGGTGACATTCCGGATCAAGCCCGACGCGTGCCTGATCTGTGCTGGCCGTTGGCAGCACGGGATGGCGGGCTGCCCATCACGCGGATGCCGCCCGGGGGCGATGCAGCGGTGGCGTGGCAGGTAGAATGATGTCCTTTCCTGCGCATTTTTCTGGAGCCTGCCTTGATCAAGCCCCGTACCCCGCCCGGCATCATGGAGCTGCTGCCGCGTGACCAGATCGCGTTCCAGCAGATGCTCGACACGATCCGGCGCAACTTCGAGCGCTTCGGCTTCCTGCCGGTGGAAACGCCGGTGTTCGAGCTGTCCGAAGTGCTGTTGACCAAGAGCGGTGGCGAGACCGAGCGACAGGTGTATTTCGTGCAGTCCACCGGCGCGCTGGCCAATGCCGCAGCAGGTGAGAATGCGACGCCGGAACTGGCGCTGCGCTTTGATCTCACCGTGCCGCTGGCGCGCTATGTCGCCGAACACGAGCACGATCTGAGCTTCCCGTTCCGGCGCTACCAGATGCAGCGCGTGTACCGCGGCGAGCGTGCCCAGCGCGGGCGCTTCCGCGAGTTCTACCAGTGCGATATCGATGTGATCGGCAAGGACGCGCTGAGTGTGCGTTACGACGCCGAGCTGCCGGCGGTGATCTTCGCGGTGTTCAACGAACTGGCGATCGGCAAGTTCACCATCCAGCTCAACAACCGCAAGCTGATGCGCGGTTTCTTCGAAAACCTCGGGGTTGCCGATGAGCAGCAGCAGATGCTGGTGCTGCGCGAGGTCGACAAGCTCGACAAGCGCGGTGCCGACTATGTGCGCGAAACCCTGACCGGCGAAGGTTTCGGCCTGTCCGTCGAGGCGGCGCAGAAGATCCTGGATTTCGTGCAGATCCGCTCGCAGGGTCATGCCGATGCGCTGGCGAAACTGGATGCGCTCGGGCAGGGCAGCGAGGTCTTCAACGAAGGCATCGCCGAGCTGCGCCAGACGCTGGAACTGGTGCGCGCACTGGGCGTGCCGGAAAGCCATTACGCGCTGAACCTGTCGATCGCGCGCGGCCTGGACTACTACACCGGCACCGTCTACGAGACTCTGCTCGATGACTACCCGCAGATCGGCTCGATCTGTTCGGGCGGGCGCTACGAGAACCTCGCCAGCCATTACACCAAGTCGAAACTACCCGGCGTCGGCATCTCGATTGGCCTGACCCGGCTGTTCTGGCAGCTGCGCGAAGCCGGTCTGGTGGATACCGCCGACAGTTCGGTCGAGGTGCTGGTCAGCCAGATGGACGAGGCGCGCCTGCCGACCTATCTGGCCATCGCCAGCGAGCTGCGCGCCGCCGGGCTGAACACCGAAGTGCAGCTGGAGCCGCGCAAACTCGCGCGCCAGATGCAGTATGCCGACCGCGCCGGAATCCGTTTCGTGGTGATCGTGGGTGAAGACGAGGAAGCGCGTGGCGTGGTCTCGGTCAAGGATCTGCGCCGTGGCGAACAGTTCGAGATCGCACGCGAGGATCTGGGCCGCAGCCTCCGGGTGGAGCTGGAACAGAGCCGCGCCATGGGCAATGTCGGAGCCGACCAATGACGCTGGTGCGGTTGGATGGCGGTTCGCTCAGCCGGGCCCAGGTGCTGGCCGTGGCGCAGCAGGGCGTAGCGGTGGAACTGGATGCCGCGCAGCTGGAAAAAGTGGATGCCGCCGCGCAGTTCCTCGCCACGCAGGTCGAACGGCAGGAGCCGATCTACGGCGTCAGCACCGGCTTTGGCAGCAACGCCGACAAGCTGCTGGGCGCACGCCGCGCGCGCGAAGGCTTGCCGGGAAGCGAGCAGGCCGAAGGCGGCCTGCTGGAAGAACTGCAACGCAATCTGATCATCACCCACGCGGTCTGCGTCGGCGAACCGTTCGCGCCGGACGTGGTGCGCGCGATGCTGGTGATCCGCATCAACACGCTGATGCGCGGCCATTCCGGTATCCGGGTTTCCACGTTGCAGGCACTGGCGGCGATGCTCAATGCCGGCATCGTGCCGGTGGTGCCGAAGAAGGGTTCGGTCGGGGCCAGTGGCGATCTGGCGCCGCTGTCGCATCTGGCGATCGTGCTGCTCGGCGGCGGCGAAGCGTTTTACCAGGGCGAGCGGATGCCCGGCGCGCAGGCGCTGGAACGTGCCGGTCTGGCGCCGGTGCGGCTGTCGTTCAAGGAAGGCCTGGCGCTCAACAACGGCACCGCGCAGATGCTGGCAACGGCCACGCTCGCCATCGGACGCATGGAGCAGCTGCTGCAAACTGCCGACCTGGCTGCGGCGATGACGCTGGAAGCCTTCGCCGGCCGCACCCGTGCCTTCGATGAGCGCGTGCACGAACTGCGCCCGCATCCGGGCCAGGTCGAATCGGCCGCGAACCTGCGTGAACTGCTGGACGGTTCCACGCTGGTCGATATTCCCTATCATCTCGTGCCGCGTTTCCGCAGCTGGCTGCCGGAAAGCTGGGCCGATCCGGCCGACCAGCAGCACCATTTCGATATCGCCTGGGAATGGCTGCCGCCGTCGCAGCGGCATGGGCGCGAGGCCTTCTACACGCGCTTTCTGCCGTTCCGTGGCGGCAAGAAGCACCAGCCGCAGGACAGCTATTCGCTGCGCTGCATCCCGCAGGTGCACGGTGCGGTGCGTGATGCCTTGGCGCAGGCCACGCGCGTGATCGAGATCGAACTCAACGCCGTCACCGACAACCCGCTGGTGTTCCCGGATACGCCGGATGCGCGCCAGATCGAGGACCAGGTGATTTCCGCCGGACACTTCCACGGCATGCCGTTGGCGCTGGCGATGAGCTATCTGAAGGCCGCGATTCCGGTGCTGGCATCGATTTCCGAGCGCCGCCTCAACAAGCTGGTGGATCCGGCCACCAATGATGGCCTGCCGGCTTTCCTGATCGGCAACGAGGACGCCACCGATTCGGGTTTCATGATCGTGCAGTACACCTCTGCTGCGCTGGTCAATGATCTGGCCAGCCGTGCGCACCCGGCCAGCGTCTATTCGATTCCGACCAGCGCCAACGCCGAAGATCACGTTTCGATGGGCGCCAACGAGGCCCGCCACGTGCTGGACATGACGCAAGACCTCTCGCATGTGCTGGCGCTGGAGCTTTATACCGCCGCGCAGGCGCTGGACTACCGCCGCGACATGATCGAAGCGGCGCGCACGCTGGCACGGCGTGGCGATGTCGCCGCACTGGCCGCCAAGGTCTCCAACGCGCCGCCGCCAGGCCATCCCGAGCACGCGGTCTTCATCGAGGAATGCACGCAGCTGATGGCGCAACTTGCGCAGGACGTGGATTTCCACGCATCGCCGCGCGTGCAGCGCGTGCACGCACGCCTGCGCGAACACATCGCCTTCATGCAGCGCGACCGCGCGATGGATGGCGAAGTGGCCCGCATCTGCGAACTGGTGGAGCAGGGCGCGCTGCTGGATTGAGTGCGCGCGGTATCTGCATGCGGGCAGCGTGCTCCCGCGGGAGCGGGCTTGGCCGCGATGGGCTTTCCCGCTGATCGCTGACATCAGGATTGCGGGAAAATCTGAACCTGCTTCTGCGAAAAGCGGCCGCAGGCCATGCGGTTCCAGCGTGGAGTCGGCCCTCGCCACAGCCACGGCCGCTTGCGTCTGACGTGAAGCGCAATCACCCGTGGCAACGGCGAAATTCCCACAACACCAGTGTGCATTCGCGCAGAGGGCGTCGGGCGGATTTCGCATCGTAGCCACCAGGTGATGCGAGGTTCCCGGTCACGCTATCGCGGCAATGCCGTCCTGTTACTGTCCCCGCATCCGAGACCGATACCTTGTCATGACTGCTGCCATCGAACTTTCCCACGTCGAAAAATCCTTCGGCGACAAACGCGCCGTCCGCGATCTGTCGCTGTCGGTTCCGCGCGGCGCGCTGTACGGGATCATCGGCCCGAACGGGGCCGGCAAGAGCACCACCTTGCGGATGATGCTGTCGATCCTGTTCCCCGACAGCGGCAGCATCCGCGTGCTCGGCGGTTCGGCGCTGGCGGCCAAGGACCGCATCGGTTATCTGCCTGAGGAACGCGGTGTCTACCGCAAGATGAAAGTCGGTGACTTCCTGCTGCACATGGCCGTGCTCAAGGGCATGGCGCGGGCGCAGGCACGAAACGAGGTGACGCGCTGGCTGGAACGCATGGGGCTGGGCGACACCTTCGGCAAACGCTGCGAGGAATTGTCGAAGGGCATGCAGCAGAAGGTGCAGTACATCGCGGCGGTGATCCAGCAGCCGGAACTGCTGATCCTCGACGAGCCTTTCAGCGGGCTGGATCCGGTCAATATGCGCCTGCTCAGGGAACTGATCCTGGAGCAGCACGCCAGCGGCACCACGGTGCTGTTTTCCACCCATGTGATGTTCCAGGCCGAACAGTTGTGCGAGCACATCGTGATGATCCACAACGGCGAAAAGGTGCTGGACGATCCGCTTGCCGCGATCCGCGCCCGGCACACGCCGCGTGCGCTGGATTTCGAACCATTGAATGCCGCTGTGGACGTGCAGACCGCCTTTCGTGCGGTGCCGGGCATCGAACGGATGACGCGCGAGGAAGGACGATGGCGGCTGGATTTCAGCCCCGATGTGGACGTGCCGGCGATGGTGCAGGCCGTCGCCGCGCAGGTGGCGCCGGCGCGGCTGGAACTGGTAAGGCCCAGCCTTGAGGACGTGTTCGTCGGAATCGCCACGGCCCACGGCGGGAACAACGATGCCGCAACGCAGGGGGCCGCATGAACATCACCAAGACGCTGCAGATCGCCCGGCGCGAATTCCTCGCGACGGTGATGACCAAGGGATTCCTGATCGGCCTGCTGGTCATGCCGCTGATGATCGCCGCGCTGATTGTCGTGATGCCGTTCCTGCTCAAGGAACAGTCGCCCAGGATCGAGGGCAGCGTGGCGATCCACGACCCCACCGGCCAGGTGCTCGAACGCGCCCGCGAACACCTTTCGCCGCAGGCTTTCGCACAGCGCCGCGTGGAGATGCAGCGCAGGCTGGACTCGGTCTTGCCCGATGCGATGCGCGGGCTGGTGGCCAGCGGCGGTGAAGACGCGATGCAGGCTGCAATGGAGCAGGCACTCGGCGCGGTGCCGACGCTGACGCTGGATGCGCTGGACTCCGCCGCTGCGCTGGAAACGGCCAAGGAGGCATTGCGCGAAAGTGACACCGCGCTGGCGGTGGTGGCGATCGCGCCGGATGCGGTGACAGCCGGCGAAGACGGACTGGGCACGTACGACCTGTTCGTCCGCAAGAAGCTCGACGACCGCCTGATCGATGAACTGCGCGACGCGCTGGCGACTTCCATCGTCGATGCCCGGCTGGCCGCGCGTGACCTGGATGCACGCGAAGTGCGCCAGCTGGTGCGGGTGCCACGCGCGACCCCGCGCACCATCGGTGAGGAGGGCGAGAAAAGCGCCAACGAGATCGCTTCGCGCCTGCTGCCGATGGCTTTCATGGCGCTGATCCTGATCGCGGTGATGACCGGCGGGCAGCAGCTGATGACCTCCACCATCGAGGAAAAATCCAGCCGCGTGGTCGAAGTGCTGCTTTCGGCGGTATCACCGACGGAACTGATGGCCGGCAAGATCCTCGGGCAGATGGGCGTGGCCACGCTGATGCTGGCGCTGTACGGCGGTCTGGGCGTACTGGCGCTGGTCAGTTTTGCCGCCACCGGCCTGCTGGATCCGTGGCTGCTGTTCTATCTGGCGGTGTTCTTCCTGATCGCCTTCGTGGTGCTGGCCGCGATGATGGCCGCCATCGGCGCGGCGGTGAACGAACTGCGCGAGGCGCAGACGCTGCTGACCCCGGTGATGCTGGTGGTGATGTTGCCGATGATGTTGTGGATGCCGATCAGCCGCGATCCGAATTCCACCTTCGCCACGGTGCTGTCGCTGCTGCCGCCGGTCAATCCGTTCGTGATGATGCTGCGGCTGGGCTCCAGCACACCACCGCCGACCTGGCAGGTGTGGCTGTCGATCGGCATCGGTGTGGCGTCGATGGCGGCGGCGGTGTGGTTTGCCGGCAAGGTCTTCCGCATCGGCCTGCTGATGCACGGCAAGCCACCGAGCTTCGCGACGCTGCTGCGCTGGGTGAGGATGGGGTGAGTCGGCGTGCCGGCCGCTCATGCCCGGTGCGGGTGCAGGACATGGCGGGTGGAGCAGGAGGACGGAGTGCGCGATCCGACTCACCATGTTTTCCCATGCCCATGTTTTCCCATGCGTGGTCACGTCGCTGGGAAGGGGCGAAGCCGGGTGTTTCAGGCTGAAGCGCTGATGCCTTGCAGCGGTGTATCGGTGCTGTCGATGACGGCACCGCCCAGACATTCCTCGCCGTCGTAGAACACCACCGATTGGCCCGGTGTCACCGCGCGTTGCGGGCGGTCGAAGCGCACTTCAAGCACGCCATCGGCGAGCCGTTCCACGGTGCAGGCTTCATCGGCCTGGCGGTAGCGGGTCTTGGCGGTGCAGCGGAACTGCGTGGCCGGCGCGGCATCGGCGGTGAAGCTGGGCTGTGAGGCGCGCAGCGTGGTGGATTGCAGATACGGGCTGTCGTGGCCCTGGTCCACGTACAGCACGTTGCCGGCGACATCCTTGCCGACCACGAACCACGGCGCCTGCGGGCGGCCTTTGACGCCGCCCAGGTTCAGCCCTTCACGCTGGCCCAGTGTGTAGTAGAAGACGCCGGCGTGTTCGCCCAGGGTTTCACCATCCACGGCGCGGATCGGGCCGGGCCGGGCCGGGATGTACTGGCCGAGGAAGTCGCGGAAATCGCGTTCGCCGATGAAACAGATGCCGGTCGAATCCTTTTTCGCATGCACCGAAAAACCGGCCTCGCGCGCCAGCTCGCGCACCTGCGCCTTGGGCAGTTCACCGATGGGAAACAGCGTGGAGGCCAGCGCTTCCTGCCCGAGCGCGTGCAGGAAATAGGTCTGGTCCTTGCTCTGGTCGACCGCGCGCAACAACCGGTAGCGGCCATCGTGCTCGTCGACGCGGGCGTAGTGGCCGGTGGCGATGCGTTGCGCGCCGAGTGCGCGGGCTTCGTCGAGGAAGGTGCGGAACTTGATCTCGCGGTTGCACAGCACATCCGGGTTCGGCGTGCGGCCGGCGCGGTATTCGGCGAGGAAATGTTCGAACACGCCGGCCCAGTATTCCTGGGCGAAATTGCGCGCGAAAAACGGGATGCCGAGCTGGCCGCAGATCGCCACCGCATCGCGCCGGTCGTCCTCGGCGCGGCAGTCGCCGCTGCCGTCATCGTCCCAGTTCTGCATGAACAGGCCGGCGATGCGCAGGCCCTGGCGTTGCAGCAGCAAGGCGGCGACGGAGGAGTCCACGCCGCCGGAAATGCCGACCATGGCGTCGAAGGTTTTCATGTGCGAGGCCTTGCCGCTGTGTCGTTTCCACAAACGGGGAGGGCTGAAGCTGCGTCCGGGCGCAAGCGCTTCATATACCGATCGTCCGCGCCATCGCGAGCGGATAACGCGCGCCGGCCAGCCAGTCGTCGGCCAGTGCCAGCACCAGCGGGCTGCGCAGGCGAGGCGTTTCCGCGCGCAATTCCGCTGGCGACAGCCACAGTGCGCGCACGATGCCGGTATCCAGTTCGCGCGCCGGATCGTGTTCCACCGGGTCGGCGGCGAATCCCACGCGCACGAAGTCCTGCCCATCCGGCGCCCGCCACTGGTAGAGCCCGACCAGATGGGTCAGGCGCACGGTCCAGGCCGATTCCTCGATGGTTTCACGTACCGCGGCCTGCAGCAGGGTTTCGCCCGGATCCAGATGGCCGGCGGGCTGGTTCAGCACCAGGCCCCGCGCACTTTCTTCCTCGACGAACAGCATTTTTCCGTCGCGCACCACGACCGTGGCCACCGATACCCGCGGCAACCGGCCGCGGTCGCGGCGCTGGTTCACAGTTCGTCCCCGCTGACCAGGCGCTGTTCCATGCGGTCGCCGATCGAGGCGGCCAGATCGATGGATTCGTCCAGCACACGGGCTTCGGCATCGGCGTCGATGCGGATCACCAGTACCGCGTTGCCGTCGTGGCGCGCCCAGGTGCCTTGCACCAGTTCGAAGTTTTCCTGCAACAGCCGGTTGGCGATATGGGCCGGGAGGCGGCGTTCTTCCGAACGCAGGCCGTAGGTCCAGATTTCGCGGATGTTCTGGCTGCCGCTGGTGTGGACCTGGCTGCGCACCCAGACCAATTGGGTGCGGTCGTCTTCAAGCCGGACCAGGATGCGGTAGTCGCCATCGTCATCGACGACATAGGGGGTATCGAAGGCGTCCAGCTTGCGCGCCACCGAGGAATCGGCCTGCTCTTCGGCGTGGGCGAGCGGCAGGGTGCAGGCGAAAAGCAGGATGCAGGCAAGGCGGGAGAGTCGGAGCATGGGTTCTGGTCCTGTGGCAATCCGGGCATTGTCGATGCAGCGCCCGTTGCTTGCCAAACATCGCCTGAAGAGCATCTCGGTTGTGCTTGGGTGGACAGGCCAGTGGTGCGAGGGTTTGGGACGACGGGATGTTCGGGCTGCACAGAGTGCCGTACGAATGCCGTGCGAAAACGAAAAAGGCCCGCCGAAGCGAGCCTAAGTCGTTGTTTTCTCTGGTGGGCGGTACAAGGTTCGAACTTGTGACCCCTGCCGTGTGAAGGCAGTGCTCTACCGCTGAGCTAACCGCCCGAAAACTGGGCTGCGGAGTGTTTCCGAAGACCGTGATTTGGTGCCCAAGAGAGGACTCGAACCTCCACGCCTCGCGGCGCTAGTACCTGAAACTAGTGCGTCTACCAATTCCGCCACCTGGGCAGGTGTCGCGCCGATCCGGATGGGCCGGGCGAGCTGGGCAATTTAAGGCTTCGCTCCGATGATGTCAACACTCCCGGTTGCGCTCCTGCCGCCGGCCGGGTGCTGCACCATCAGGGGCGCGCGCAGATCCTCCGGGGCATCAGTCTGTGGTTGCGGTTTCACGTTGCGCCATGCCGCGCGAGCGTGTCTACTTGACCTGAAAACGTGACTTCGTTACCGGAAAGGCGCTGCTGGCTGCGGGGCGGTTCCGGCAAACCACAGGAGGGAGCTCGTGAGTGGATTCGCAACAGCAATAAGGCTGGGCCTGTGCATCGCGGCCCTGTTCGCGGCCGATGCCTCGGCTGCGCGCTATCGCCTGGCGGTGGAGCCGTCCTATCCGGCCGAGCAGGCCGAAGAGGTCTACAAGCCGCTGGTGGAATACCTCAATCGGACCACCGGCCACCGCTTCGAGCTGGTGTTGTCACGCAACTACCACGCGTATTGGCGTGATCTGCGCGAAGACCTGCCGGTGGATTTCGCCTTCGATGAAGCGCATTTCGCCGACTACCGCATCCAGCACAACGGTTTCGTGCCGGTGGCGCGCATCGCCGAGCCCACGGTCTATGCGCTGCTGGCGCAATCGCATTACGAGGGGCAGGGCATGCGTTCGGTGATCGGCCTGCCGGTGGCGTGCGTGTCGGCGCCAAGCCTGGGCTTCGCGCTGCTGGCCGAAATGTACGAGGACAACCCGGTGGCGCAGCCGGCGGTGCGTTCGGAGGCGGTGTCCTGGCGCGACAGCCTGCAGATGCTGCTGGCCGGCGAGGTGGAAGGCGCGATGGTGCCGGTGCATCTGGCCAAGGACTACCCCTATCTGGTGGAACTGCAACGCAGCGCCGAGCTTCCCGGTCAGGCCTTCACCGCCGCCCCCGGCGTGGATGCGGCCGATGTCGAAGCAGTGCGGGAGGCGCTCAACGCGCTGCACGAGGATCCGGCGCTCTACAACGTGCTGGTGGAACTGGGCGCCACCCGTTTTGAAACCGCGCTGGCCAGCGACTATGCCGGCTATGAAAAGGTGTTGGCCGGTTTCTACGGCTACAGCCGCGCGACCCGGGGCGTGTCACCCATCGAGGCGGCAAGCGAAGACGCCGATGCCGGTCAACCCTGACCGGTTCGATCATCGCTTCGCGCCATTGCACGGCAGCCGCCACGACGGCTGCCGTGTTGCGTTGCGCCATCGGTTGGTTTCTGCACAGGTTGATGGCCGGCTCCTGACTGCGCGTGCCGGCAGCGGTGCGGAGCTTTGGGCGCGGACAGGGGGCGACACGGTACGCTCTACGTAAAAGGTCAATCCCGAGGCTGAACAACGGCTGACCCCTCTGGCGGAAAAATTCCGTCAAATCATCCGCTTATTGTGCATTGCACATGGCCGTTGCGGGGCGGTGCTGGCACAATTGCCGGCTACCTCGTCAACCTGCGGTCTGCGATGAACGCCCAACCTGCTTCAACCACGTCGGTCAACGATGTGGCGCTCGATTCCATTCTTGATGCCCTGCGCAATTCGGTATCCGAGGCACACGCCAGGGAAGCCGATCTGTTCGCCCGCGTATTCTATGCACGCATGAGCGCGGACGAATTCCGGATCCGTGATCCGAAGGCCTGGGCCGCGCTGGCGGGTGGCTTCCTGGAGTTCGCGCGTTCGCGCACGCCGGGACAGGCCGCGATCCGCATCTTCAACCCCACGCTCGAGCAGCACGGCTGGGAATCGCCGCACACGGTGATCCAGATCGCCAATGACGACATGCCGTTCCTGGTCGATTCGGTCAGCATGGTGCTGGCCGATACCGACATCGGTGTGCATGTGCTGGGCCATCCGGTGATGGCGGTGCAGCGCGATGCCCAGGGCCGGGTCGAGCGCTTCGGCGAAGGCAAGGCCGAATCGCTGATGCATATCGAGATCGACCGCCAGAGCGAGGCCGGCGATTTCGCCCGGCTGGAACGCGACATCCTGGCCACGCTCGCGGATGTGCGCGTCTGCGTGGAAGACTGGAAGCCGATGCTCGAACGGCTGCGCGACAGTGCCGAATCACTGGCCACGCAGAGCACGCCGGTGGCGGCCGAACGCGTGCGCGAAGCTGGCGACTTCCTGCGCTGGGCGGCCGATGACCACTTCATCCTGCTGGGCTACCGCCAATACGAAGTAACCGAGGCCGAGGGCGACATCCTGCTGCGTCCGCTGCCGGACAACGGCCTGGGTCTGCTGCGCAGCGACCAGCGTGCCGGGCGCGTGCGTTCGGTGCGTGGCCTGATCGAATCGCTGGCCGCGCACGGGGCCGAGCGCGATGCGCTGATCCTGACCAAGACCAATGCCCGTTCCACCGTGCACCGTGCCGGCTACATGGACTACATCGGTGTGCTGGAGTTCGACGCCAATGGCCGCGCCAGTGGCGAGAAGCGCTTCATCGGCCTGTACACCTCCAGTGCCTACAACCGCCGTCCGTGGGAAATTCCGCTGGTGCGCCAGCGCCACGACTACGTGATGGAGCGTTCGCAGCTGAGCGCCGACAGCCATAGCGGCAAGGCGCTGCGCCATATCCTGGAAACCCTGCCGCGCGACGAACTGTTCCAGTCCAGTCGCGACGAACTGTTCCATACCGCGATGGGCATCCTGGCGTTGCAGGAGCGCATCCGTCCGCATCTGTTCCTGCGCCGCGACCGTTTCGGGCGCTTCTTCTCGGTACTGGTCTACATCCCGCGTGAGCGCTTCAACACCGATGCCAAGCGCCGTGTCGAAGCGATGCTGATGGAGGCATTGAACGGCCAGCGCATCGATACCAGCAGCCAGGTCGGCACCTCGCCACTGGCACAGCTTTACATGATCGTGCGGCCCAAGGCAGGCGCTCCGGCCGCGGTCGATGTGGCCGAGCTGGACCGTCGTCTGGCCGGCATCGTGCGCAACTGGCATGACGCGCTGCGCGAATTGCTGGTGCAGGGCAATGGCGAAGCGCGCGGCCTCAAGCTGGCCTCGCGCTACGGCCGCGCCTTGCCGGCCGGCTATATCGAGGAAGTCTCGCCGGAAGTGGCGGCGGCCGACGTCGAACGCATGGCTTTGCTGGAAGGCAATGACGATCTGCGTCTGAACCTGTATTGCCGCCACCGTGCCGATGGCAGCTCGCAGCTGCGCTTCAAGCTGTACCGCGCCGGGCGCGACATCTCGCTGTCCGAAGCGTTGCCGCTGATGGAAAACCTCGGCCTGCGGATCCAGACCGAGCACCCGTATCTGGTGCAGGTCGAAGGCCAGCGCATCCACATCCAGGATTTCGAGATCGATGCCGGCATGCCGGTCAATGTGGATGCGGTGCGGGCCAAGTTCGAGGCGGCGTTCGAGGCGATCTGGCGCGGCCAGGCCGAGAGCGACGGCTTCAACCGCCTGATCCTGGGTGCGCGGCTGGAGTGGCGTCAGGTGTCGATGCTGCGCGGTTACGCCAAGTATCTGCTGCAGGTGGGCGTACCATTCTCGCAGAGCTATATGGAAGAGACGCTGGCCCGCTATCCGCTGGCGGCGCGGTTGCTGGTGGAGCTGTTCGAGGCACGCTTCCATCCGGACGAGGATCCTGAGCAGAAGGCTGCCGGGCAGGCCGCATTCAAGGCCGAACTGGAAGCGCTGGCCAGTGATGACGAAGCCGCACTGAAGCTGCTGGAGCCGGTCATCCAGGCGCGCACCGACAGCCGTCAGGTGCAGATGGAGGCCGCGCAGCAGGCGCTGCTCGGGCTGCTGGATACGGTCGAGAGCATCGACGAGGACCGCATCCTGCGTGCTTTCAAGACTGCGATGCTGGCCACGCTGCGCACCAGCTTCTACCAGACCCACACCGAGCGTGCCGGCGAGGTCATCGCGTTCAAGTTCGATCCTGCCGCGATGCCGGATTCGCCCAAGCCGCGCCCGTACCGCGAAATCTTCGTCTACGGCCCGCGCGTGGAAGGCACCCATCTGCGCTTCGGCCCGGTGGCACGCGGTGGCCTGCGCTGGTCGGATCGCCGCGAAGACTTCCGCACCGAGGTGCTGGGCCTGGTCAAGGCGCAGATGGTGAAGAACACCGTGATCGTGCCGGAAGGCGCCAAGGGTGGTTTCTTCGTCAAGCGTCCGCCGGCGGCCAGCGACCGCGATGCGTTCATGGCCGAAGGCATCGCCTGCTACCGCCTGTTCATCGGCTCGATGCTGGACATCACCGACAACATCGTCGACGGCGCCATCGTGCCGCCGCGCGACGTGGTGCGGCATGACGATGATGATCCTTATCTGGTGGTCGCGGCCGACAAGGGCACCGCGCGTTTCTCCGACATCGCCAATGCGCTGTCGCTGGAGCACGGCTTCTGGCTCGGAGACGCGTTCGCCTCCGGTGGTTCGGTCGGTTACGACCACAAGGGCATGGGCATCACCGCACGTGGTGCCTGGGAATCGGTCAAGCGCCATTTCCGCGCCCTCGGCCGAGATTCGCAGAAGGAGGATTTCACCGCTGTGGGTATCGGCGACATGTCCGGCGACGTGTTCGGCAACGGCATGCTGCTGTCGCGCCACATCCGCTTGGTAGTGGCGTTCGACCACCGCGACATCTTCGTCGACCCGAATCCGGATTCGGCCACCTCGTATGTCGAACGCGAGCGCCTGTTCAAGCTGCCGCGTTCGTCCTGGGCCGATTACGACCCGGCGCTGATTTCGGCCGGTGGCGGTGTGTTCCCGCGCAGCCTGAAGAGCATCGCGATCACGCCGGAAATGCGTGCCGTGCTGGGTCTGGCCGAGGATGTGAAGAGCCTGACCCCGAACGAGCTGATCAGCGCGGCGCTGTGCGCACCGGTGGATCTGCTCTACAACGGCGGCATCGGCACCTACATCAAGGCCAGCTCCGAAACCCATGCCGATGTCGGTGATCGTGCCAACAACGCGATCCGGATCAACGGCAACCAGCTGCGCTGCCGCATCATTGGCGAAGGCGGCAACCTGGGCATGACCCAGCGCGGTCGCATCGAGGCGGCGCAAGCCGGGGTGATCCTCAACACCGACTTCATCGACAACTCGGCCGGTGTGGACACCTCCGACCACGAGGTCAACATCAAGATCCTGCTCAATGATGCCGTTGCCAACGGCGAGCTGGATATCGAGGCGCGCAACACCCTTCTGCGCGACATGACCGACGAGGTGGCTGAGCTGGTGCTGCGCGACAACATTCGCCAGAACCAGGCGCTGTCGGTGATGGAACGCATGAGCGTGTCGCGGTTGGGTTCCAAGCAGCACTTCATCCGCACGTTGGAAGGCCAGGGCCTGCTGGATCGCCAGATCGAATTCCTGCCCTCCGATGCAGAGATCGCCGAGCGCCGTGCGCGCGGCGAGGGTTTGACCCGGCCGGAACTGTCGGTGCTGCTGTCCTACGCCAAGATGGGCGTCTACAGCCAGCTGCTCGATTCGGACGTGCCCGAAGATCCGTTCCTCTCGGCCGAGCTGATGCGCTACTTCCCGCGGCCGCTGCAGGAGCGTTTCTCGGCCAATATGCAGCGCCATCGCCTGAAGCGCGAGATCATCGCCACCGCGGTCACCAACTCGATGGTCAACCGCATGGGCGCCACGTTCTCGCTGCGCATGCAGGAAGACACCGGCGCCAGCGCGGCGCAGGTCGCCAAGGCCTACAGCATCGGCCGCGTGATCATGGATGCGCGCGAGCTGTGGGACGGCATCGACGCGCTCGACCACGAAGTGCCCGAGCGTTCGCAGCTGGACGCACTGGCACTGGTCTGGAACCAGATCCGCAGCATGACGCGCTGGCTGCTGAACCGCCCCGGCGGCAACCTCGACATCGCCGCGATGACGGAGCGTTACGGCGCTGGTTTCGCCGCACTTCGCGGCAGCCTGGATCAGGTGCTGTCCGAGCAGGACAAGGTCGCCTATGCCGATGCCCGCGCTCGCTGGATGGACGAAGGCTTCCCGCAGGACATGGCGGCGCATCTGGCGGCGCTGCCGTTCCTGGGCAGTGCGCTGGACATCGTGCAGGTGGCGCTGGATGGCGGCTTCCCGGTAGAGGAAGTGGCAGCCTGCTACTTCGGCCTTGGCCAGGCGCTGCATCTGGGCTGGCTCGCCCGCCGTATCGAGGAACTGCCGGTGGAAGGTCGCTGGCATGCGCTGGCGCGCGGTTCGCTCAGCGATGAGCTGCAGAACCAGCAGAGTGCCCTGGTGGCACAGTTGCTGGGCCTGTCCAGCGGTACGCCGCAAGCTCGCCTGGACAGCTGGCTGGGGCGTGATGATGCCGGCCTGCGCTTTACCACCGCGATGCTCAACGAAATGCGTGGCCAGCGCGAAATGGACTACGCCACGGCCTCGGTGGCACTGCGCCGCCTCGCACAACTGGCGCAGCACGCAGCACAGTAAACCGGACTGTCCCACCGCAGCATTACAACGCTGCGGTGGGATCCGGTGCGGTGATCCGGTGCTGGGAGGTATCGGGCTTTCATGCCAATGGGCTTTCCCGGTAATGCCCGGCAGCAGGATCGCGGGCACGCTCGCTCCTGCAAAATCCTGAATCGGACACAGGTCGAGGTGAGCTTGCGAAGCCCGACGCGGTAATGTTCGGCGACTCCGTATCTTGCCCGTTCTCGAACATCACGCCGCCCATCACGCCGCCAGGTTCCGCCTGCCAGCTTCCGCATCGTTCACCGTCAACCCAGCAGCATCCGGCTTCCACAGGAACGGCCCCCTTGGCCGCGATGGAGGGCGGAGCTTGCGCCCAATCGCGCCCCCTTTGGGTGCGCTCCTGCGACGGAGCAAAGCTCTTCCAGGCCATGTCCGCTGTTTGACTTGGGACAGAGTGTCTACAGAAGGTTTGCGGGTTGGTATTACGCACACGCTCGCCCATTCGTGATGCATCGCCTCGCTGTAGGAGCGCACATCGCAGATGGGCGCGATTGCCGGGCAATCCCTATCGCGCTTTTGCAGGAATGGCCTCGACCGCGATGGAGCTTTTCCGGCGATGTCCGAACATCCCGCCGGGAAAAGCGCGAATCAGTGGTCCCGGTCCACCGCATAACGCGCCAGCCCGCGCAGCGCCGCGCACCAGTCCGAATCGGGCAGGACATCCAGCGCGGTTTCCGCCGCGCGGGCGTAGTCATGCGCGCGCGCGGTGCTGTAGGCGATGCTGCCGGCGGCTTCAATTGCGGCCAGCACGTCCGGCATCGCACCGGTGTCGCCCTGTTCGATGGCTTGCCGCAAGCGCAGGCGCGCGCGTTCGTCGGCATGTGCCATCGCGTGGATCAGCGGCAGCGTGGCCTTGCCTTCGGCCAGATCGTCGCCGAGGTTCTTGCCCAGCGCGGCGGCGTCGGCAGTGTAATCGAGCACATCGTCGGCGATCTGGAAGGCGTAGCCCAGGTTCAGACCGTAGTCGTACAGCGCCTGTCCGTAACGCTGGTCCTGGTCGCACAGCACCGCGCCCAGACGGGTGGCGGCGGCGAACAGCACGGCGGTCTTGCGCTCGATCACGCGCAGATAGGCGGCTTCGTCGGTATCGGGATTGTTGACGTGCAGCAATTGCAGCACTTCGCCTTCGGCAATGGCGTTGGTGGTGTCGGCCAGCACCTGCATCACCGCCATCCGGTCCAGTTCCACCATCAGCTGGAAGCTGCGCGAATACAGGAAATCTCCGACCAGCACGCTGGCGGCATTGCCCCACAGCGCGTTCGCGGTCTTGCGCCCGCGGCGCAGATCGGATTCGTCGACCACATCGTCGTGCAGCAGGGTGGAGGTGTGGATGAACTCGATGATCGCGGCCAGTTGCAAGTGGTCGCGTCCGTCGTAGCCCAGCGCGCGTGCGGCCAGCAGGTGCAGCTGCGGGCGCAGGCGCTTGCCACCGGCGCCGGTGATGTGTTCACCAATCTGGTTGATTAGCAATACGTCCGAGGACAAGCGGCTGCGGATCAGCGCATCCACGCCGGCCATGTCATCGCGGGCCAGGGCCTGGATGTCGGAAAAGCCGAGTGCGCGGGGGGAAGGAGAGGTTTGCGGGGTGGGCGTGGCGATGCTCATGCGGCAATTATACGGCGCCGCAACAGCGCCGGGCCGAACTCCGATGCAAGGATCAGCGGAACCCGCAGGCCGCTGCGGGAGTTCTCCGGCTGCGCCCGCCGCGCCGCTATACTAGCCTGCTCATCCCGCCGCAGGTTGCGGCATTTCCAAGGAACCACGCATATGGCGCGCGGCATCAACAAGGCGATCCTGGTCGGCAATCTGGGCAACGACCCCGAGCACCGTTCCACCGCTTCGGGCATGGCAGTGACCCGTGCCAGCCTGGCCACCACTTCGGTGCGCAAGGATCGGGACGGCAACACCCAGGAACGCACCGAATGGCATCGTGTGGTGTTCTTCGGCCGTCTGGCCGAGATCGCTGCCGAGTACCTGCGCAAGGGCTCGCAGGTCTACATCGAAGGCGAAATCCGCTACGACAAGTACACCGACAAGGACGGTGTCGAGAAGTACAGCACCGACATCGTCGCCAACGAGATGCAGATGCTCGGCGGCCGCGGCGATGGCGGTGGCGGCGGTTCCCGCGGTCAGCGCGGTGACGGGTTCGAGAGTCGTGGTGGTTACGGCGGCGAGCCGCGTGGCGGCGGTTATGGCGAATCGCGTGGTGGCGATCGTGCACCTTCGCGCGCCCAGCCCGAACCGCAGCGCCCGTCCAATGACGGCTTCGACGATGACGATATTCCGTTCTAAGCCATACTGGCTTCTGGCAAACAGATACTGATGACCACAGCACTTGTCACCGGCGGCGCCGGCTTCATTGGCGGCAACTTCGTGCGTGCCGCGATTGCCGATGGCTGGACCATCGTCAATCTCGACGCGCTGACCTATGCCGGCAATCCCGACACGCTGGCCGGGCTGGACGCCTCGCAGCGTCACCACTTCGTGCATGGCGACATCGGCGATGCCGAACTGGTGACGCGCCTGCTGGCGGAACATCGACCGCAGGCGATCATCAACTTCGCCGCCGAAAGCCATGTGGACCGCTCCATCGACGGCCCGGCGGCGTTCGTGCAGACCAATGTCGTGGGTACGCTGAACCTGCTGGAAAAGGCACGTGACTACTGGCGTGAACTGCCGGAGGAACAGCGCGCCGGTTTCCGCTTCCTGCATGTCTCCACCGACGAGGTCTACGGTTCGCTCGGCGACACCGGCCACTTCACCGAAACCACGCCGTACGCGCCGAACTCGCCGTATTCGGCGTCGAAGGCGGCGTCGGATCATCTGGTGCGCGCCTTCCACCACACCTACGGCTTGCCGGTGCTGACCACCAACTGTTCCAACAACTACGGCCCGTACCAGTTCCCGGAAAAGCTCATCCCGCTGATCATCGCGCGGGCGCTGGCCGGCGAGGCGCTGCCGGTGTACGGCGATGGCAGCAACGTGCGCGACTGGCTGTACGTGCAGGACCATTGCGATGCGATCCGCGCGGTATTGCAGGGCGGGCGCGTGGGCGAGGTCTACAACGTCGGCGGCGATGCCGAGCGGCGCAACATCGACGTGGTGCGCACGATCTGCGCGTTGCTGGACGAACGCCGTCCGCGTGCCGATGGCCAGCCGCGTGCCAGTCAGATCACCTTCGTCACCGACCGTCCCGGCCACGACCGGCGCTATGCGATCGATTCCTCCAAGCTGCAGAACGAACTGGGCTGGCGCCCGCAGGTGGATTTCGACAGCGGCTTGGCGCGAACCGTGGACTGGTACCTGGAGCACCAGGACTGGGTCGGTCGCGTGCTCGACGGCAGCTACCGGATGGAGCGCCTCGGCCGGCAGTCTTCTTCCTGACAGGACGCCATGACTTCCACGACTTCCGCCGCGATCGACCGCGGCATCATTCTCGCCGGCGGCTCCGGCACCCGGCTGTATCCGATCACCAAGGGCGTCTCCAAGCAGCTTTTGCCGGTCTACGACAAGCCGATGATCTATTACCCGCTGGCCACCTTGATGATGGCCGGCATCCGTCGCGTGCTGGTCATCAACACGCCGCATGAGCAGATGCTGTTCCGCAGCCTGCTGGGTGATGGCAGCCAGTGGGGCATGCAGATCGAATACGCGGTGCAGCCCAGCCCCGATGGCCTGGCGCAGGCGTTTTTGATCGGGCGCGACTTCATCGCCGGCCAGCCGAGTTGCCTGATCCTGGGCGACAACATCTTCCACGGCCATGGCCTGCAGGCGCAGCTGCGCCATGCCGCGCAGCGCACCGATGCGGCCACGGTGTTCGGCTACCGCGTCAGTGATCCGGAACGCTACGGCGTGGCCGAGTTCGATGCCGACGGGCGCGTGGTCGGGCTGGAGGAAAAGCCGACCCAGCCCAAATCCCACCACGCCGTCACCGGCCTGTACTTCTACGACGACAAGGTCTGCGACTATGCCGCCGAACTGAAACCTTCAGCGCGCGGCGAACTGGAAATCACCGATCTCAATCGTCGCTATCTGGACGAAGGCCGCTTGCATCTGGAACGCCTGGGACGCGGCAGCGCGTGGCTGGATACCGGCACGCACGAATCGCTGTTGCAGGCCGGCAACTTCATCCAGACCTTGCAGGAGCGGCAGGGCCTTCAGGTCTGCTGCCCGGAGGAAATCGCCTGGCGCAACCGTTGGATCGACGATGCCGCACTGGAAGCGCTGGCCACGCCGCTGGCCAAGAACGGCTACGGCCAGTATCTGCTGTCGCTGCTGCGCGGCGAGCTGGCCTGACGGGCAGCGGCCATGAAACTGATCGAAACCGATCTGCCCGGGTGTGTCGTGATCGAGCCGCGCGTATTCGGCGATGAACGCGGATTCTTCTACGAAAGCTGGAACAAGGCGCGCTTCGCCGAAGCCGGCCTGCACCTGGATTTCGTCCAGGGCAATGTCTCGGCCTCGGCCCGTGGCGTGCTGCGCGGCCTGCATTACCAGTGGCCGAACCCGCAGGGAAAACTGGTCAGCGTGCTGGAAGGCGAGGTCTACGATGTCGCGGTCGATATCAGGCGCGGATCGCCCAGCTTCGGGCGCTGGACGGCGGTGATGCTGACGGCCGAGAACAAACGCCACTTCTGGATTCCCGAAGGCTTCGCACACGGCTTTGCCGTGGTCTCCGAGCGCGCCGTGTTCACCTACCAGTGCACCGCCGGCTATGACGCCGCCGCCGACGCCGGGCTGCGCTGGAACGATGCCGCGCTCGGCATCGACTGGCCGCTGGCCGAGCCGACGCTGTCGGACAAGGACGCAAAAGCACCGTTCCTGGCCGATATTCCGCCTGAGCGGTTGCCGCTCTACATTCCATGAAAGCCGGGCTACATGAAGGCGCGGGCATGAAGATCCTGTTGCTGGGCGCGGCCGGGCAGGTCGGGTTCGAATTGCATCGCGGGCTGGGTGCATTGGGCCAGGTGATTCCGGCCACGCGCGATGGACGCCTGCCCGGCGGCGGCAGCGCAGGCATCGCAGATCTTGCCGCCCCGGCCACGCTCGAAACGCTGCTGGACGATATCCGCCCGGATGTCATCGTCAACGCCGCCGCCTACACCGCCGTGGACCGGGCCGAATCCGAACCGGAACTGGCGCAGGCGATCAATGCCGACGCACCGGCGCTGCTGGCGCGCTGGTGCGCCGCGCAGGGTTCGAAACTGTTGCACTATTCGACCGATTATGTGTTCGACGGGCGCAGCGATCGACGCTGGCGCGAGGACGATGCCACCGCGCCGCTGGGCGTCTACGGCCACAGCAAGCGTGCCGGTGAAGTCGCGATCCAGGCCAGCGGTTGCGATCACCTGATCCTGCGCACCGCCTGGGTCTATGCCGCGCGCGGCCACAACTTCATGCGCACGATGCTGCGTCTGGCCGGTGAACGCGAGCATCTGCGCGTGGTGTCCGACCAGATCGGTTCGCCGACGCCGGCGCGCTGGATCGCGGCGGTCAGCAGTGCACTGATCGCACGCTGGCAGGCCGGCGCGGCGTGGCCTTCGGGCATCGTGCACCTGACCGCGAGCGGGCAGACCAGCTGGCACGGGTTTGCCGAAGCGATCTTCGCCGCCGCGCTGGAAACCGGACTGCTGGAACGCGCGCCCACGGTCGAGGCGATCAGCACCAGCGACTACCCGACGCCGGCGCAACGCCCGGCGTATTCCTGCCTGGATACGTCAGCGCTGCGCGAGCGCTTCGGCATCTCGTTGCCGGACTGGCGCAAGGGTGTGACGCAGACGTTGGCTGAGTTGGCAGGGTGTTGATTCATTGATTCTCACGACTTCCAATCGTCAATTGTTGGCAACACGCTTATTCCCTCTCCCCCGCTTGCGGGGGAGAGGGAGCCCAATAACGCAATTCCAGAGCATGCTATGTCCGCACTGATTCCCGTGATCCTTTCCGGCGGCGCCGGCACCCGCTTGTGGCCGGTGTCGCGGCGCGCTTTCCCCAAGCCGTTCATACGTCTTGCCAACGGTGAATCGTTGCTCGGGCGCACGCTGAAACGCGCGTTGGCGGTGACCGATGGCGGGGAGGTGGTCACCGTTACCGGCGCCGACTACCGCTTCCTGACCGCCGACGAATATGCCCGCAGCACGCAGCAGGATTTCCGCTCGCGCCTGCTGCTGGAGCCGGCCGGGCGCAACACCGCACCGGCGATCGTGCTGGCGGCGCTGGACATCGCCGCACGTCATGGCGAGGACGCGCAGCTGCTGGTGTTGCCGGCTGACCATCTGATCGATGATGTCGATGCCTTCGTGCGCGATGTCGCCGCCGCGCGTGTGTTGGCCGCACAGGGTTTTCTGGTCACCTTCGGCATCGTGCCGACGGCGCCGGAAACCGGCTTCGGCTACATCCATGCCGGCAGTGCGGTCGAAGGCGGTTTCCAGATCGAAGCCTTCGTTGAAAAGCCCGATCTGGCCACGGCCGAGGGGTATGTCGCGGCCGGCAACTACTTCTGGAATGCCGGCATGTTCTGCTTCAGCGCGCGCGACCTGATCGCTGCCGCCACGCAGGTCTGTCCGGACGTGCTGGCTGCCGCGCGCGCCTGCGTGGCCGTGACCGATGCCAGTGGCGATGTGGTCGCGTTCGAGCGCGAAAGTTTCCTCGCCCAGCCCGATATTTCCATCGACTACGCGGTGATGGAACGCGCGCAACGCCGCGCCGTGGTGCCGGCGACGTTCGGCTGGAGCGACATTGGCTCCTGGAACGCACTGGGCGAACTCACCGAACCCGACGCCGCCGGCAACCGGGTGCAGGGCCAGGCTATTGTCGTCGACGGTGGTGGCAACTACATCCAGACCGAAGGCAGGCTGGTGGCGGCGGTGGGCGTCAGCGATCTGGTGATCGTGGATGCCGGCGACGCCGTGCTGGTGGCCGACCGGCATCAGGTGCAGGCGGTGCGGCAGGTCGTGGACACGCTACGCCAGCGCGAGCACTACGCGGCCCAGCACCATCTGACTGTGCATCGGCCGTGGGGCAGCTACACCGTTCTGGAAGATGCCGATGACTGCAAGGTCAAGCGCCTGACCGTCAAGCCGGGTGGCGTGCTGTCGCTGCAACGGCATCAGCGCCGCAGCGAGCATTGGACCGTGGTGCAGGGCGTGGCGAAGGTGCGCGTTGGCGATGAGGACATGCTGTTGCAGCGCAACCAGTCCACCTATATCCCGATGAACACGCTGCACCGGCTGGAAAACCCCGGTGACAGCGATCTTCATCTGATCGAAACCCAATGCGGTGACTACTTCGGCGAGGACGACATCGAGCGTCTGGAAGACGTTTACGGGCGCTGTTGATGCGCAGCACTGGCCGGGATCCGTGCTGCAATGCCGCAATTTTCGCGCCTGCGGCTAGTGGCGCGGCGCGGATTGGCGGATAATCCGCAAAAGCCGGATCTGTCCGGCTTTTTTCGCGTCCGGGCCACGGCCTGAAGCGTGCTTGCGGCAGATCCCGCCACACTGCGGGCCTGCGGCACGCGCAACTTGTGGACAGACGGTCAATTTTGCAGCGGTACTCCCGGGTGAGGCCGCTGCACCGGTCAAGGAGTGTTGAAATGGGTCAGTCGGTCGTGGTGCTGGGCGCTCAGTGGGGCGACGAGGGCAAGGGCAAGATCGTCGATCTGCTGACGCAGGACATCGGCGGCGTGGTCCGCTTCCAGGGCGGCCACAATGCTGGCCACACCCTGGTGATCGGCGGCAAGAAAACCGTGCTGCATCTGATTCCCTCCGGCATCCTGCGCGACGACGCGCTGTGCCTGATCGGCAACGGCGTGGTGCTCAGCCCGGCCGCATTGATGAAGGAAATCGCCGAGCTGGAAGAGGCCGGCGTGGAAGTGCGTTCGCGCCTGAAGATCAGCCCGGCGACGCCGCTGATCATGCCGTACCACATCGCGCTGGATCAGGCCCGCGAGCGCGCCGCTGGCGGCAAGGCCATCGGCACCACCGGGCGCGGCATCGGGCCGGCCTACGAGGACAAGGTCGCACGCCGCGGCATCCGCGTCGCCGATCTGCACTATCCCAAGCAGCTGGAAGACCTGCTGCGCACCGCGCTGGATTACCACAACTTCGTGCTGACGAAATATCTGGGCGCGGACGCCATCGACTTCCAGCAGACCTATGACGAAGCGCTGGCCTTCGCCGATTACGTGGAGCCGATGAAGTCCGACGTCGCCGGCATCCTGCACGATCTGCGCAAGCAGGGAAAACGCGTGCTGTTCGAGGGTGCACAGGGCTCGCTGCTGGATATCGACCACGGCACCTATCCCTATGTCACCAGTTCCAACACCACCGTCGGTGGCGCGCTCGCCGGCACCGGCGTCGGTGCGGATTCGATCGACTACGTGCTGGGCATCTGCAAGGCCTACGCCACGCGCGTCGGCAGCGGTCCGTTTCCGACCGAACTGGATGACGACATCGGCCAGCGTCTGCGTGATCGCGGCCAGGAATATGGCGCTACCACCGGCCGTCCGCGCCGCTGTGGCTGGATCGATATCGTGGCGCTGAAGCGCGCTGTCGCGATCAACGGCATCAGCGGCCTGTGCATCACCAAGCTCGATGTGCTCGACGGCTTCGACAAGTTGAAGATGTGCATCGCCTACCGCTACCGCGACAAGGAAACCGAGTACGCGCCGCTCGATGCCCAAGGCTGGGACGAATGCGAGCCGGTGTATCTGGAATTCCCCGGTTGGAGCGAAGACACCCACGGCATCACCGAATGGGACAAGCTGCCGCCGGCGGCGCGGGCTTACCTGCGTGCGCTGGAGGAACTGGCCGGCTGTCCGCTGTCAATCGTTAGCACCGGGCCGGACCGCGAGCACACCATGGTGCTGCAGGATCCGTTCGATTGAGGGTGCGCTGATGTTTCGTCGAACTGTCCTCAGCGCTGTGCGTCTGGCCGCGGTTGTCGCCTTGGGCGGCGGCTGCGCACTGAAGCCTTCGGCGCCATCGCCTGCTTCGGAGACGGGGGCGATGACGCAGGTGCCTGCATCGGCGCTGGAAGGTTTTGTCCAGCCGGCCGAGGGCCTGCATGCCGGTGACCGGATCCATGCCACCGACCTGCCGGCGCTCAGCGCCGAGAATGTCCGGCATGTCATTGATCTGACGCCGGACGAGGAAACCCCAGACTTCGACGAGGCAGCAGCCGTGCGTGCCGCCGGCCTGCGTTACGACAATCTTCCGATCAGCGGCCCAGATGATCTCACCGTGGCGAATGTGATCGCCTTTGATCGCCTGCTTGAAGGCCGCGAGGGCACGACCCTGGTGCATTGCGCCAGCGGCAACCGCGTGGGTGCGTTGGTGGCGCTGCGTGCCGCATGGCTGCACGGGGCGGACGACCAAAGCGCGGTGGAGGAAGGCCGGCGCTGGGGGCTTCGTGGACTGGAAGGCGAAGTGCGCAAGCGGCTTGATCGCCAGCGCTGCCTTGCGCTGGCCGCGGACGCGGACGCGCAGGCACGCTGTGGAACGGGCATTTGACGCTGGCGTAGGTAAACGCGGCGCTGGCCCTGGCTTCCGGCCCGGCTTCCATCGGGCCAGGCCGCACGCTGAAACCGCTGCGGTTCCGGCATGACACGGCGCGACATCGCGCGTCAGGCCTGGCCGGTCATTCTGGCCAATGCCGCCGTGCCGTTGCTGGGCCTGGTGGATACCGCCGTGATCGGGCATTACGGCAGCACCGCCGATCTGGGTGCGCTGGCGCTGGGCGCGCTGCTGTTCAATTTCATCTACTGGAGTTTTGGTTTCCTGCGCATGGCCACGACCGGCTTTGTCGCGCAGGCGGTCGGTGCCGGTGATGAAGCGGAAGTGCGCGCGGCGCTGGTGCGGCCGCTGCTGATGGGGCTGGGCCTTGGCGTACTGGTGTTGGCGCTGCAATGGCCGCTGGTGCGGGGTTTTTTCCTGCTGATGGATGCCAGTGATGCGGTGGCGGCGACCGGCCACGAGTATTTCCATGCGCGCGTCTGGGGCGCACCGGCGGCGTTGGCGTTGTATGCCTTCAGCGGTGCGTTGATCGGTCTGGGCCATACCCGGGCGCTGCTGGGCGTGCAGCTGTTGCTCAATGGGCTGAATGCCGGGCTGGATGTGTACTTCGCCGGCGTGCTTGGGCTGGGTGCGCGCGGTATCGGTTTCGGGACCGTGATTGCTGAATGGACCACCTGCGTGGTCGCGGCCTTCGTGCTGTGGCGGGTGTTGCGCGAACGCCATCGTGATACCGAGCCGTTCCTGCCGTGGGCGCGCATCGCTGATCGAACGCGGCTGCTGCGCACCCTGGCGGCCAATGGCGACATCATGGTGCGCACGCTGTGCCTGCTCGGCGGTTTCGGTTGGTTCGCCAGCCAGGGCGCGCGCATGGGCGATGCGACGCTGGCGGCCAATCACCTGTTGCTGCAACTGGTGTCGTTCAGTGCGTTCTTCCTGGATGGCTTCGCCTTCGTGGCCGAAGCCCAGGTTGGTGCCGCGATCGGCGCGCGCGATGCCGGCCGGTTGCGGCGCGTGGTGCGGCTTTCCAGTGAACTGGCGGCGGGCACGGCGGCACTGCTGGCGCTGGCTTTGTGGCTGGGCGGTGGCAGCGTGATCGGGCTGCTGACCTCGCTGCCGGATGTGTCGGCGCAGGCCTGGATGTATCTGCCGTGGGCGGCGCTGTATGTGCTGCTGTCGGTGGCGGCTTTCCAGCTGGACGGCATCTTCATCGGCGCCACGCGCACGCGCGAGATGCGCAATGCCAGCCTGGTGTCGCTGACGGCGTTTCTCTTGTGTGCGCTGCCGTTGACGGCGGCGTTCGGCAACCATGGGCTGTGGCTGGCGTTCGTGCTGTTCGTGGTGGCACGGGCGTTGGCGTTGCTGCCGTATGTCGGGCGCTTGCTGCGGCTGGCCTGAGCGGATTCGCCCGGTCCGGCTTGCCCGGCGCCGGGTGCGGCAGGACACTGGCGGCCTCCCTGTCGCCACGCCGGAGCCGCCATGACCACCACGCCGCCGATGCCTGCCGCTTTCCTTGGTCATGGCAGCCCGATGAATGCGCTGGAGCGCAATCGCTATACCGACATCTGGCGCGCATTCGGCGCATCGGTACCACGGCCACGCGCGATCCTGGTGGTGTCGGCGCACTGGTACGTCAATGCCACGGCGGTTACGGCGATGCCGGATCCACGCACGATCCACGACTTCTTCGGCTTTCCGCAGGCCCTGTTCGATGTGCAGTACCCGGCGCCGGGCATCCCCGAACTGGCCGAGGAAGTCGCCGATCTGGCGCATCCGGATTTCGTCGGCCCGGATATCGATGTCTGGGGTCTGGACCACGGCACCTGGTCGGTGCTGGTGCATGCCTTTCCCGATGCCGACATCCCGGTGGCGCAGTTGTCGATCAATGCGCAGAAGCCGCCCGAATTTCATCTGGAACTGGGCGCCCGGCTCGCGGCGTTGCGTGAAAGCGGCGTGCTGGTGCTGGGCAGCGGCAACATCGTGCACAACCTGCGCGCGATGGACCGGAAGCAGCCGGACGCCTGTTTCGACTGGAACCGGCGCTTCGATTCGGATACCCGCCAGCTGCTGGCCGAGCGCCCGGCCGAGGCGGTATCGCTGATGGAGCACCCGGATTACGCCGCGTCCGCACCCACGCCCGAACACTTCCTGCCCGTGCTGTACCTGGCCGGCATGGCCGCCGCCGCAGGGCAGGGGCTGGACAGCCTGGTGGAAGGCAGCGCCTACGGCTCGCTGTCGATGACCTGTCTGGGGCTGGGCGCCGATTGTCCGGCGGTCCAGGACAACAGTACCGGTGTCGCGCCGCTTTCCAGAAGTGTGCCGCCGGATGAGAGCAATCTGTAGGGAAAGTGCGGCGCCCCTATTTCGTTGTTGAATGGGATGCGTGGTGTGTCCCGCGCTGGCCGCCGCCGCGAATCATTCCACCGAATGCCGTGCCAGTGCCCAGGCCACGTGTTCGCGTACCAGTTCGGAGGGATGGCTTTCGCGTGATTGCAGCGCGGCGAGCACTTCCGGGGTGGTGGGCGCATTGCCCAGCGCCACGGCGATATTGCGCAGCCAGCCGATGTGGCCGGTGCGGCGGATGGCCGAGCCTTCGGTGCGGCGCAGGAATTCATCTTCTTCCCAGGCGAACAGCTCGGCCAGCGTGGCGTGATCCAGATCGTTGCGGGCACGGAAATCCGGTTCGTCGTGGCGCTGTGCGAACTTGTTCCACGGGCATATCAGCTGGCAGTCGTCGCAGCCGAAGATGCGGTTGCCCATCGGTGCGCGCAGTTCTTCGGGAATCGCGCCGCGCAGTTCGATCGTCAGGTAGCTGATGCAGCGCCGCGCATCGACGCGGTACGGCGCGATGATCGCCTGCGTCGGGCAGACCTCGATGCAGCGGGTGCAGGTGCCGCAATGCGCGCCGGTTTCGGTATCGGTGGGCAGTGGCAGGTCGGTGAACAGTTCGCCCAGGAAGAACCATGAGCCGGCGTGACGGTTGATCAGGCAGGTGTGTTTGCCGATCCAGCCCAGGCCGCCATTGCGCGCCAGCGCGCGTTCCAGCACCGGCGCCGAGTCGGTGAAGGCGCGGTAGCCGAATGGGCCGATGCGCTCGCTCAGGCGGGTCGCCAGTTTCTGCAGGCGGTTGCGGATCAGCTTGTGGTAGTCGCGTCCCAACGCGTAGCGCGCCACATAGGC
Source organism: Denitratimonas organivorans (assembly GCF_037478135.1). Classification (NCBI taxonomy): domain Bacteria; kingdom Pseudomonadati; phylum Pseudomonadota; class Gammaproteobacteria; order Lysobacterales; family Lysobacteraceae; genus Denitratimonas; species Denitratimonas organivorans. Next base: position 148,880 of record NZ_JBBHDV010000005.1, on the reverse strand, counting down.
GCGCTGGCCATCGTGCAGCGTGGCCCAGCCCTTGTCCGGATCGGCTTCGCCGTAGTCCATGCGCACCGAAATCACCCTCAAGGTGCCTTCCACCAGACGCTCGGGATGGGCGCGCATCCCGGTGTTGCGCGCCATGTAATCCATCTCGCCGTGCATGCCTTCGGCCAGCCATCTCTCAAGGTGGGCGGCGTCGGTGCGCAGCCCGGTGTCGGCGATGCCCAGTTGCTGGAAGCCCAGCTCCGCCGCCCAGACACGCAGCTCGGCGACAAGTTCGGCAGGATCGGGTGGCAGGCGGGAAGGCATGGACGAAGGCGGCGGCGGGCGTGCGCCAAGTGTCGCACCGCGCCCGCCGGATGGCACGGAAACAGACAGGTCCGCTCACCTCATCCGAGCTAGAATTCCGGCCATGGACAAGCCCCTTCCGCTGTACCGATGTGAGGACGTGCGCGCTTTTGAGGCGCATGCAATCGAACACGATGGCATCGACGCCTATGCGCTGATGACCCGCGCCGCCGCCGCCGCGTTCGCGCGGATGAAGCTGGACTGGCCGATGGCGCGGCGCATCTGCGTGGTCTGCGGGCAGGGCAACAACGGCGGCGATGGTTTCGTGCTGGCGCGCTTGTCGCGGCTGGCCGGTTTGCAGGTCACGCTGGTGGTCGGGCACGAAGGCGAACCTGCGGCCGATCCGGCGCGCCGCGCCTATGCGCATTGGCGCGAAACCGGTGGCGAGGAGATCGTCTTCAAGCCCGGCGACAGCCTGCCTGAGGCCGATGTCATCGTCGATGCGCTGTTCGGCATTGGCCTGTCGCGCCTGCCCGAAGGCATCGGTCTGGCGCTGATCCAGGCGATCAACGCGGCCGGGCGCCCGGTGCTGGCGCTGGATGTGCCGTCCGGTCTGGATGCCGATTCCGGCAGTGCCGATGGCGAGGCGGTGCGTGCCACCCGCACGGTGTCGTTCATTGCGCACAAACGCGGTCTGTTCACCGGATTGGGGCGCGCCATTGCCGGGCCGGTGGAGCTGGCGACGCTGGACGTGCCGCTGGAAACCCGCAGCCTGCGCCCGCCGGTGGCCGAACTGATCGTCGCCAGCCAGCTCGGACGCTGGCTTACGCGGCGCCCGCGCGATGCGCACAAGGGTGACAACGGCCGCGTGCTGGCCATCGGTGGCGATCACGGCTACGGCGGTGCGATCCGGCTTTGTGTCGAGGCCGCGCTGCGTTGCGGCGCCGGACTGGTGACCGTGGCCACGCGCGACAAGCACGTCGCGCCGATGCTGGCCGCGCGCCCGGAAGCGATGCCGCACGCGGTCGAGGATGCCGCCGCGCTGCACCAGCTGGCGGCCAATGCCGATGTGCTGGCGCTGGGGCCGGGGTTGGGGCGTGGTGAATGGTCGCAACTGCTGTTCCAGGCGGCGGTGGCGCTGGGCCTTCCCAGTGTCATCGATGCCGATGGCCTGAACCTGCTGGCCACGACCCAGACACGCGTACCGGCCGCGGTGCTGAGTCCGCATCCGGGTGAGGCCGCGCGCCTGCTGGGCGTGGACGTGCCCTCGGTCGAGGCCGACCGCTTCGCGGCGGCGCAGGCGCTGGTGGAACGCTACGACGCGGTCGTGGTGCTGAAGGGCACCGGCAGCATCATCGCCGCACCCGGCCAGGTGCCGGTGGTCATCGGCGCCGGCAATCCGGGCATGGGCAGCGGCGGCATGGGCGATGTGCTGACCGGTGCGATTGCTGCGTTGCGGGCGCAGGGGCTGGATGGCTGGTCGGCCGCCTGTGCCGCGACGCTGCTGCATTCGGCTGCCGCCGACGCGGCCGCACGCGATGGTGGCGAGCGCGGCATGCTGGCTGCCGACCTGTTCCCCTTCATGCGCCGCCTGGCCAATCCGTGAAGCTGCATCTGGCGTCACCGGCGGCCACCGAACGCCTCGGCGTATTGCTGGCTGCGCATCTGCCGGCGACGGCGGCGGTGCTGCATCTGGAAGGCGATCTGGGTGCCGGCAAGACCACGCTGGCGCGTGCATTGCTGCGCAGTCTCGGGGTCGAAGGCCCGGTACGCAGCCCCACTTACACCCTGATCGAACGCTACGACACCGCACGCGGCGAGGTCGCGCATCTGGATCTGTACCGCATCGCCGATCCGGAGGAACTGGAATTCCTCGCACTGGACGAGCTGGCCGCCGAGGCGCGTCTGTGGCTGGTGGAATGGCCGCAGCGCGGGCACGGCATGTTGCCGGCGGTGGATCTGGTGTTGCGTCTGGCGGTGCAGGGCGCAGGCCGCATGGCCACGCTGGACCCGGTCAGCGACGCGGGTCGTGTCTGGGCGGACAGCGTGCAACGCGCGTGGGAACAGGCTGTGTCCTGAGCGTTGGTCTGTTTGCTCCGGTTTGTTCGGTGTGCTCGACCGGTGGTCGCTCGCCGGAATCTAGGGCCGCCATGGCAAGTGCTTGTGTTGAAAGGGAAAAGTCTGGCCATGCCGGATTTTTCAGTTCCATTCATACTGCTGGCATGGTGCCGGCTTATCCTTTCAGCTGGTCGAGAAGCGTCGAATAAGGCCATGGAATATCAGGGGAAAGTTCTTGCGTCACGTCACACAATGATGGTTGAATCCGCATCATGACGCGGATGCCTGCCCGTTTCGTGCGTGCCTTGTTGCTGCTGGCGTTGCTGCCGGTGGCGCCTGCTGCCGTGCACGCCGCCGACATCCAGGCGCTGCGTGTCTGGGCCGGCCCGGACCACACCCGCGCGGTGTTCGATATCTCCGGGCCGCTGGATTACAAGCTGTTCACGCTGGAAAATCCGGACCGCCTGGTACTCGACATCGAAGCCTCGGCCTTGTCCGGCGACTTCACCGCACCCGAAGCCTCCGGCCTGCTGGGCAGGGTGCGCACCGGCAAACACGGCGAGCGCAATCTGCGGGTGGTGTTCGACCTGACTGAAGGCGTGCGGCCCAAGAGTTTTCTGCTGCCGCCGGCCGACAAGCTCGGCCATCGTCTGGTCATTGATTTGCTGCCGACTGCGGCCAAGGCCGCGCCGGTGGTGCGCACCGTGGAACAGGCGGTGCCCTCGACCGAACGCAACGTCATCATCGCCATCGACGCCGGCCACGGCGGCGAGGATCCCGGCGCGCGCGGTGCTTCGGGCAAGACCTGGGAAAAGCACATCACGCTGGCGGTGGCGCGCGAACTCAAGCGCCAGATCGACGCCGAGCCGGGTATGGAAGCGGTGCTGATCCGCGACGGTGATTATTTCATCCCGCTGCAGAAGCGCTATCAGAAGGCGCGTGAAGCCCGCGCCGACCTGTTCATTTCGATCCACGCCGACGCCTTCCACAAATCCACCGCATCCGGATCATCGGTCTTCGTGTTGTCCACCCGTGGCGCCTCCAACGAGGCCGCGCGCTGGCTGGCGGCGAGCGAAAACCAGTCCGATCTGGTGGGCGGCGTGTCGCTGGAAGACAAGGACAACACCCTGGCCGCGGTGCTGCTGGATCTGTCGCAAAGCGCCACGATGAAAGCCTCCGGCGACGCCGCCACACATGTGCTGGAAGCGATGAAGCGTCTGGGCAAGGCGCACAAGCCGCATGTGGAACGCGCCAATTTCGTCGTGCTGCGCTCGCCCGATGTGCCGTCGATGCTGGTGGAAACCGCGTTCATCAGCAATCCGGCCGAAGAAAAGAAGCTCAACGACGCCAACCATCGCAACAAGCTGGCGGCGTCGATCGTCGAAGGCGTGCGCGACTACTTCTCGGTGCAGCCACCGCCGGGCACCTGGCTGGCGGCCAATGCCACGCCCAAGCCGCGCCATCACGTGGTCAGCCGCGGCGAAACCCTTGGCCTGATCGCACAGCGCCACGGCGTCACGCTCAGCAGCCTGCGTTCGGCCAATGCGCTCAAGGGCGACATGGTCAAGGCCGGCGACCGCCTGACCATTCCACTGGCGCTGGGGCCGGGGGCGTAAAAGCCGGGATTGGGGAATCGGGATTCGGGATTGGGTAGGCGCAGGTCTGTGTCCGGATCTGGAAGTACGGGTGCCTGAGCGCATCAGGCCCTGATCCTGCTCAACTTCCATCGCACCGCGCTGCCTTATCATTGCGCGATGGAAAATTTCTGCGATGTGCTGATCGTCGGTGGCGGGCTGGTCGGGAGCAGCCTGGCCTGTGCGCTGGAAGGTGCCGGACTGCGTGTGACGCTGGCCGAAGCGACGCCGCCCTTGCCGGCGGCGGCCCCGAGTTTCGATGAACGCAATCTGGCGCTGGCGCGTGCCAGCATCAATGCGCTGCAGGCGCTGGGTGTATGGCGCCATATCGCGACGCCGCCGGCACCGATCCGGCATATCCATGTCTCCAGTCGCGGTGATTTCGGCAGCGTGCAACTGGATGCCCCGGCGCGCGGGCTGGATGCGTTCGGTGCCGTGGTCGTGGCGCGCGAGCTGGGTGCCGCGCTGGAAGCGCGTCTGGCCGAACTGTCCGATCTGCAACGTCTGCGCCCGGCGCGCGTGACGGTGCTGGAGCAGCACGACGACCATGTCGAAGCGCGGCTTGAAACCGAATCCGGCCCGCGCACCTTGCGTGCCCGCTTGCTGGTCGCCGCCGACGGCACCGGTTCCACGCTGCGCGATGCGCTGGGCATCGGCACCGATGTGCATGATTACGAGCAGACCCTGTTTGTCAGCGTGCTGAGCGCGGCCAAGGCGCCGCCGGATACCGCCTACGAGCGTTTCACCGAGCAGGGTCCGGTAGCTTTGCTGCCGCTGGGTGGCGGCCGTCTGGGCAGCGTCTGCACCGTGCCTTCGTCGATGGCCGAACAGGTGCGTGCGCTGGATGACGCCGGTTATCTGGAACTGATGCAGCAGCGTTTCGGCTGGCGTGCGGGGCGTTTCCTGCGGGCCGGCAAGCGCAGCGGCTACGCGCTGAAGAAAGTGGTTGCGCAGCGCCTGACTGCGGCGCGTGCGGTGCTGGTCGGCAACGCCGCGCAGACGCTGCATCCGATCGGCGCGCAGGGTTTCAATCTGGGCCTGCGCGATGCACTGACGCTGGCCGAACTGGTGTTGCAGGCGCATGCCGGCGGGCAGGACATCGGTGCCGATGCGTTGTTGCAGGCGCATGTCCAGCGCCGCATCCCGGATCGCGACGCCACGCTGGCGATGAGCGACGGGCTGGCGCGGATTTTCGGCAACCGTTTCGGACCGCTGCGGCTGTTGCGCTCGGCCGCGATGGTGGCGATGGACCGGATGCCGGGCCTGGCCGATGGGCTGGTGACCGATGCGATGGGCTTCGGTGGCGATGTTTCGGAACTGGCGCGGGAGCGCAGCGCATGAGCCGGGCTGGACAGGACGTGATCGTCGCCGGCGCCGGACTGGTTGGTGCCGCCACGGCGCTGGGATTGGCCCGCGCCGGCATGCGTGTGGCGGTGATCGAACCGCGCCGGCCGGCGCCGTGGCAGGCGGACAATCCGCCGGATCTGCGCGTCTTCGCGATCTCGCCGGCCTCGGCTGATCTGCTCACGCAACTGGAGATCTGGCCCGCTGTGCTGGCCGCACGCGCTCAGCCCTATCACCGTATGCAGGTCTGGGACGCGGCCGCGCCGCAGGACAGCGTCACCTTCCACGGCGAACACGCCGGCGCCTCGGCGCTGGGACATATCGTCGAGCAATCGGTGATCCAGAGCCTGTTGTGGCAGGCGCTGGAACGTGAACCCGGCATCCGTCTGCATTGCCCGGCTCAGATCGTCGCGCTGCACCGCCAGGCACGCGGAATCGAGGTGGAATTGGACAACGGCGAGCATCTGCACGCGCGCCTGCTGATCGGCGCCGATGGCAGTGCCTCGCCGCTACGCGAACGGCTGGGCATCGCCACACGGGGCCGGGATTATGGCGCGCGCGGCGTGGTCGGCTACATCCAGGCCGCGCAATCGCACGAAAACACCGCCTGGCAGCGCTTCCTGCCGAGCGGGCCGCTGGCGGTGCTGCCCTTCACCCAGGGCCGCAGTTCGATCGTCTGGAGCCTGCCGGAAATCGAGGCGCAGCGTGTGCTGGCGCTGGATGACGATGCTTTCGCGATGGAACTGGAACGCGCGTTTGCAGGACGCCTTGGTGCAATGACATCGCTTTCTCCGCGCGCCGGATTTCCGTTGCGGCTGAAACTGGCGCAACGCTATGCCGCCGAGCGTGCGCTGCTGATCGGGGATGCCGCGCACGGCGTGCACCCGCTGGCCGGGCAGGGCGTCAATCTCGGATTCCAGGACGTGGCCGAACTGCTGCGCCTGCTGCCGCCCGCACATGCCGCTGGCCAGGACATCGGCGCCGAATTGCTGCTGTCGCGCTATGCCCGCCGTCGCCGCAGCGAAACCACGCTGGCGGCCTACGCCTTCGACGGTATCGAGCGCCTGTTCGGCAGCGATGCGGTGCTGCCGACGCTGCTGCGCGGTCCGGCGCTGGGTCTGGTGGACCGGCTTCCGCCGCTCAAACGCTTCTTCGTGCGGCACGCCAGCGGGCGGCGCTGAAACCGGTTTCCGACAGCCACAGTCACAATCGCGAGGATGCAGGCGTCGTTGGCTGGAGTCTGAAGCCATGAGATGCAGGGGAAGTATGCATGAGGCGTTTGATGCGATGGGTCGGCTTGCTGGTGTTGATAGTGGCGGGATTTGTCGTCGGGCTGTTCGTTGTTTCAAGGACGATGGGGCCGAACGACGAGCAGCGTGCCGCTCTGGCATGGCTGGATGACGAGCCCGCGCCGCCGGGGCGCAATGCGTTCGCGGCGCTGTGGCTGATCGAATACGACGTGCCGCCGGAGGAGGTCGAATCGGTCGTCGCAGCGGATGTCGAGAACTATCGGCAGGCCTTGAATGGCGCGGCCTCGAGTCAGGTGCTATCCAACCTGACAAGCGTGGCCGAGGGCAGGTTTGCCCGGCACTCAAGCAGGCCCTCCGGGCTGCAGCATTGCGGCTCTGCCAGTCAGGCGTGTCTGGCAAGTGTCCGCGCGCAGCGCGATGAATACGCGCAGCAGATCGAGCACGACAGGGCGATCGTGGAGCGGGTACGTGGCCTGTCGGCATTCGATCACTACCGCAGCCCGATGAAGGGCCATACCTTCGCGCCGCTCCCGGCGCTACGCTGGATTTTCGTTTCACCCGCCGCCAGCGCGCTGGATTTCGTCGAGGGTCGGCAGCAGGCGGCGCTGGAAGCCGTATGCCGGGATGTGGAGACCTGGCGGCGTTTGAGTGCCCAAAGCGATTCGCTGGTTTTCGCCGTGACGGGTGGTGCCATGGTCGCCGTCGGATCACGCCTGTTTGCCGACATGCTGGCGGAGTTGCCACTGGATCAACCGCTGCCGCCGATTTGCTCTACGGCGTTTGATCCTTTGCACGTCGCTCCCGACCTGTGCAGCGCGATGCGGGGGGAAGAACAGACCGTCCACGCCCATTTGGAGCGCAATGATCAGGAGGCCTACCGCTTTTTGCGCCCGTTGGTGCTGGATGTGCGCGCCACGCGCGCCATGATGGCCCCTGTTTACGGTCACGCCTGTGCTGCACCGGTGCGTCGCGCGCTGGCAGACGGAGGCGATATTCCGCCCGTGCCGGGGGTGCCCGCGTTACGGCAGTGGCGCTGCATCAGCAATGTCCTGGGCTGTTCCGTGGCGCCCATGACGGCCGTGGCGTACACGCCGTATCTGCAGCGGTTCCAGGACATCCACGCGATGGTGCGCGCCGTGGATCACGCGTTGCGCCTGCGCGCCGAAGCGGGCACCAACGGCGGATTCTCCTTTCAGGCCCAGAGGAAAAGCGAGCTGCGCCTTGATGCCGATGCCGCACGTGCTGCGGTGATCGACTCGGCCACCGGCAAGATACGGATACCGCTGCGAGGACATTCGGGCCAATCCGACTGGCGTACTCCGCTGCCGGCTTCGCGTTCGGACCCACCTGCGGAAGTGCAATGAGTATGCGAGCAATGGACGGCGTGCCACGGGGCTGGCACGCTGTCGCTCCCGTGCTGCGATGCCGCAAAGTCGTGCTTCGCGGCGTTCAACGCTTTGCGTTCTACTGATATTTCCCTGCGCCGACCATGAGCGACTCCCGCCCCGCCGAACTTGCCCGCCTTTTTCCCGGAGTCATGTTCAAGACCGATTCGGCCGATCTTGAGTACTACGGCCGCGACTGGACCCGTCGCTGGGTGCCGGCACCGTTGGCGATTGCGTTTCCTTCGTGCGTCGAGGACGTGCAGGGCCTGGTGCGATGGGCGAATACGCATCAGGTGGCGATTGTCCCCTCGGGCGGTAGAACGGGGCTTTCCGGCGGTGCGGTCGCGGCCAACGGCGAGCTGGTGCTCAGCCTTGAGCGGATGAACCGGGTGCTGGACTTTGATCCGGCGGACCGCATTCTGACGGTGCAACCCGGCGTGCCGCTGGAAATGGTGCATGCGGCGGCGCGCGAACACGGGCTGATCTATCCGGTGGATTTTGCTGCGCGCGGTTCCTGCACCATCGGTGGCAATATCGCCACCAACGCCGGTGGCATCCGCGTGATCCGCTACGGCAATACCCGCAACTGGATCGCCGGGCTGACCCTGGTCAGCGGCAGCGGCGAGCTGGTTCAGCTCAATCGTGGGCTGGTCAAGAATTCCAGCGGCTACGACCTGCGCCAGCTGGTGATCGGCGCCGAAGGCACGCTCGGGATCGTGGTCGAGGCGATGCTGTGGCTGACCGATCCGCCGCCCGAATCCAGCGTGATGCTGCTCGCGTTGCCGTCGTTCGAGGCGCTGATGCAGGTGTTCGAGGGCTTGCGCGCGCGGCTGACGCTGTCGGCATTCGAGTTCTTCACCCAGCGCGCGCTGGTGCATGTGGTGGCGCATGGCGCGCAGCGGCCGTTCGAGGAGGAGCATCCGTATTACGTGGTCACCGAATTCGATGCGGACACGGAGGAAAAGCAGGACGCCGCGCTGGCCGCCTTCAGCGAACTGCTCGATGCCGGGCTGGTGGGCGATGGCGTGATCGCGCAGAGCCAGGCCCAGGCCGCCGCGCTGTGGCGCCTGCGTGAAGGCATCACCGAAGCGCTGGCGCCGCATGTGCCTTACAAGAACGATGTCTCGGTCAGGATCGGCGCGATGCCGGCGTTTCTGGCCGAAACCCAGGCCCTGCTGGCACGCGAATATCCGCAGTTCGATGTGGTCTGGTTCGGCCATATCGGCGATGGCAATCTGCATATCAACGTGCTGAAACCGGAGCCGATGGCCAATGCCGATTTCGTGCACGAATGCAGCCGCGTCACCTCGCTGCTGGCGCAGGCGCTGCAACGCCACGGTGGCAGCATCTCGGCCGAACACGGCATCGGCCTGGTCAAGAAACCGCATCTGTCCAGCACCCGCGATGCCGCCGAGCTGGCGCTGATGCGCGGCATCCGTCACGCCTTCGACCCCAACGGCGTCATGAACCCGCACAAGCTGTTCGATGGCGACAGCACACACGCAAGTTATGGAGAAACACGATGAGGAAAGGATGGTTGGTCGGCTGCCTGCTGGCCATGGTCGGGATCGGCAACGCGCTGGCGGCACCGGTGCCGCTGCTGTGGAAGGCCGAAGGCAAGGCCGGCACGGTCTACATGCTGGGCTCGTTCCACCTGCTCACGCCGGAGGATTACCCGCTGCACCCGCAGGTGGAGCTGGCCTATTCCGAAGCCGGCCGCGTGGTGTTCGAGGTGGACCCGGCGGAAATGACCGCGCCGGAAACCATGGCGTCGATCCAGGCGCTGGCCAAGTTCGATGACGGCCGCACCCTGCGTTCGGTGATTCCGGAGGAAACCGCCGCCAAATTGCAGGCCTTCATGGGCGGCAGCGAGGCTGCGATGGCCAGTTCGGATGCATTCAAGCCGTGGTTCATGGGCATGAACCTGGCAGTCGGCGCGATGACTGCCGCCGGGCTCAATCCCTCGCTCGGCCTGGACCAGCACTTCATGCAGCGCGCCGCTGCCGATGGCAAGCCGGTCAGTGGCCTTGAAACCGTGCTGGAACAACTCGGCGCGCTGGACAATTCCCCACTTGAAGAGCAGGCCCAGATGCTGGACGAAGCGCTCGGCCCGCCGGCGGAAATGCGCAAGAAGCTGATGGAACTGCTGGATATCTGGCGCAGCGGCGACGACACCCGTCTGGTGGACATGATCAATGGCGAAATGATCGACAAGACCCCGCAGATGTACGTATTGCTGAACCGCGATCGCAATCTGAAATGGCTGCCGCAGGTGCGCGCGATGCTGGAGAGCGGTGACGGCACGCACCTGGTCATCGTTGGCGCGATGCACCTGATCGGCGAAGACGGGCTGGTGCAGATGCTGCGTGCGCAGGGCATCGATGTTCAGCGTGTGGACCCGGATACCGTGCAGATCCAGCTGCTGGACGAAGCTGCCTGAGTTACGCCCTTCCTCCCTGATCGCGCCCGGGTTTCATCTGGTCGCCATGCGTGACAGTATCAAGACAACGGCGCGGCAAAACGCTGTTGTTGGCGTTACGTGGCGATGTCGGACAACAGGGAGGAAGCACAGATGCGAAACGAGATTTCGCGGTTCCTGCTGGGCTGGGGTCTGGTGCTGTTGGCCGGACCGCTGGCCGCCAGCGGACTCACCCAGACCGATGCCCAGGTCGAAAGCAGCATGCTGCTGACCGGCAGCATCCATATCGCCGCCGACGGCACGGTGCAGAAGGCCGAAATCAACAAGGCACAGAAACTGATGCCGGCACTGGCCGAATTCATCGAACAGACCGCACTGACCTGGCGTTTCGAGCCGGTCATGCAGCAGGGCACGGCGGTGACGGTGGAATCGCCGATGTCGATCCGGTTGGTGGCACGGGAATCCGGGGCTGGCGATTACCGCGCGATGATCGGCGGCGTCGGTTTCGATGTCTACGATCCCGACGATCCGACCCAGGTGCGCTGGAAAAGCACCCGGCCACCGGAATATCCCAATATCGTGGCGCGCGCCGGCGTGGCCGCCGATGTCTATCTGGCATTGAAGATCGGGCGCAACGGCAAGGTCGAGGATTCGATGGTGCGCCAGATCAATGTGCACGCGCTGGAGTCCGAACGCACGATGGAACGCTGGCGCACGGCCCTGGCATCGGCCAGCCTGCGCGCCGCGCGTGATTGGACATTCACGCCGCCCAGTCGCGGCGAGGCCGTGAACGCGCCGTTCTGGGTGGTCACGGTGCCGGTCGCCTTCCGCCTTGATCCCGAACCGACCAAGGCCAGCGAACGTGAAGCCACCTGGGTGGCCTACGTGCCCGGCCCGCTGCAACCGTTGCCGTGGCTGGCACCCACCGCCTACACCACGCTTCCCGATGTGCTGCCCGATGGCGGTGTCTATCTGGAAGGCGTAGCACGCAGCCCGAAGTTGCTGACGCCGCTGGATCCGGACTGAGAGCCTGCGGGCTTTCAAGCACCCGATGCCATAGGTTGGGGTGAGCTTGCGAACCCCAACGTGGCCGGGTTTTGGGTGTTGTGATGTCGGGGATCGCTTCGCTCACCCCGACCTATGATTTTGCGCGTTCGCACACCCGATTCCAGGCCGTGGCTTCGGGCTGGCGCCGGGTTGTCTTTTCGTGTGCCGGGCTGCCACCATCGACGGCGATGCGGATATTGCCGATGGCGGTGTCCGGTTCTGTCCAGCAATGTGAGGAGTCACCATGCGAAACAGTCTTCTGCGGACCATGTGCGGTCTGGTTCTTTTCCTGGTCGCCGGTGTGGCGATGGCGGCAGGCGCGCGTGCTTCGGGTAAGCAGCTGGAAGCCAGCATGCGGGTCAGCGGGGAAATCCATATCGCGACAGATGGTTCGGTCGAAAGCCTGGAGCTGAATCACGAGGAGGAGCTGGAACGCAGTCTGGCCGGGTTCATTCGCCAAACCATCATGGCCTGGCGGTTTGAGCCGATCATGCAGCAGGGCGTTGCGGTGCCGGCAAAGGCGCCGGTTTCCCTCCGGCTGACGGCCGTCAGCAACGATGAAGGCGAGTTCCGCGCATTCATCCGCAGCGCCAGTTTCGAAGTCTACGATCCGCAGGACGCGACCCAGGTGCGTTGGGAGAAGAACCGTGCGCCCACGTACCCGAATCAGGCGCTGCGCGCCGGTGTGCAGGGCGATGTGCATCTGGCCTTGAAAATCGGGCCCGATGGTGGCGTGGAGGATGCGGCCGTGCGCCAGGTCAATCTGTTGTCGGCCGCTTCGGACAACAGAATGAAGCGCTGGCGCGGGCTGTTGAGCGATGCCAGCCTGAAGGCGGTACGTGACTGGCGCTTCCTGCCGCCCACGGAAGGTGAGTCCGCCGCTGAGCCGTACTGGCTGGTGAGCGTGCCCGTTTCATTCCGGCTGACGACGATGCACCGGGCGAAATCCCGCCACGAGGGCACATGGACCGCCTATGTTCCCGGCCCGCTTCAGCCATTGCCGTGGCTGTCGCCGGAGGACGTCCGCAACGCCACCTCACCCGAGGCGCTGGCCGATGGCGGGGTCTACATGATTGGCGACAATCGCGGCCCGAAGCTGTTGACGCCGCTGGATCCGGGCTGAGGGCCTGCGGGGCTTCAACCACCGGACGTTATAGGTTGGGGTGAGCGTTGCGAGCCCCAACGTGGTCGGGTTCCGGGTATCACGATGTCGGGGTTCGCGGTGCTCACCCCGACCTATGATCTGGGCCAGGGTTGTGATCCCGAATCCGGCTTGATCCCGGATCCGGATTGAACCCGCGTTCCTGCCCGCAACAGGCGGGCCGCGGTTTGATGTCGTATTGAGTCGTGCTTCCGCTGTGGCGGGAGCTTTCCGAACAGCCCGTCGCAGCGTTTGCGGCGGGCTTTGCCTTTTCTGTCGTGGCGGAATCATGTTCCGATTCTTCGAATCGCTGGTCGATCCCTATCCGATGCGCGAGCCGGAGGCGCCACCGCGCCGGTTGTGGGCGTTCGTGCTGCATTACTCGCGCCCGGTGTTGCCGTGGCTGGTGGCGGTCGCGCTGCTGACCGCGATGGTGTCGGCGGCGGAGATCTATTTCTTCGACTGGATCGGGCGCATCGTGGACTGGGTCGGGCAGGAGCCGCGCGAAGGTTTCATGGAGCGGCACGGACGCGAGTTGCTGGGCGTGGGCCTGCTGGTGCTGCTGGGTTATCCGCTGCTGATCGGTCTGCAGGCGCTGTTCGTGCATCAGACGCTGCTGGGCAATTACCCGATGATCGCGCGCTGGCTGGCGCATCGCTACATGCTGCGCCAGAGCCTGTCGTTCTTCCAGGACGAGTTCGGCGGGCGGGTATCGCAGAAGGTGATGCAGACCGCACTGGCGATCCGCGAGACAGTGCTGAAGCTGCTCGATGCTTTCGTCTACGTGGTGGTGTATTTCATCGGCACGCTGTTCCTCGCCTTCAAGTCCGATGTCTGGCTGGCCTTGCCGCTGCTGGCCTGGCTGCTCGGCTATGCCGGGCTGGTGCGGTTTTTCGTGCCGCGCCTGCAGAAGGTGTCGATGGCGCAGGCCGATGCGCGCGCGCAGATGACCGGACGCATCGTCGACAGCTACGCCAATATCCAGACGGTCAAGCTGTTCGCCCACACCGCGCGCGAGCAGGATTATGCGCGCGAGGCGATGGATGGTTTCCTGGTCACGGTGCACCGCCAGATGCGGCTGGTGACCCTGCTGACCACCAGCCTGCACACGCTCAACGCGCTGCTGCTGATCGGCACCGCGGCGGTGGCGGTCGCGGTCTGGTTGCATGGCAGCATCAGCGGTGGCGCGATTGCGGTGTCGATCGCGCTGGTGATGCGTATCCGTTCGATGTCCGAATGGGTGCTGTGGGAAGTGGCCGGGCTGTTCGAGAACATCGGCACCGTGCAGGACGGCATCGGCACGTTGGCCGAACCGCTGCGCGTGGTGGACCGCAGCACCAGGGAACTGGTCGTCACCGACGGCGGCATCCGCTTCGAGCAGGTGCGTTTCCACTACGGTGCCGGCGGCAATGTCATCGATGATTTCTCGCTGGACATCCGCCCGGGCGAGAAAATCGGCCTGATCGGCCGTTCCGGTGCCGGCAAGTCGACGCTGGTGAACCTGCTGCTGCGCTTCCACGATGTCGAGGGTGGCCGCATCCTGATTGATGGGCAGGACATTTCCGCCGTCACCCAGGAATCCCTGCGGCGCAATATCGGTGTAGTGACGCAGGACACCTCGCTGCTGCATCGCACGGTGCGCGAAAACCTGCTTTATGGCCGCCCGGACGCGAGCGAAACCGAAATGCGTGAGGCCGCGCGCTGGGCCCGGGCCGATGAATTCATCGAGGGTCTGAGTGGTCGCGATGGTCAGCGCGGTTATGACGTGGAAGTGGGCGAGCGTGGCGTGAAACTGTCCGGTGGCCAGCGCCAGCGCATGGCAATCGCGCGGGTGTTGCTGAAGAACGCGCCGATCCTGGTGCTGGACGAGGCCACCTCGGCGCTGGATTCGGATGTGGAGGCGGCGATCCAGGAACAACTGGATACCCTGATGCAGGACAAGACCACGATCGCGATTGCGCACCGGTTGTCCACGATCGCACGCATGGACCGGCTCGTCGTACTCGACAAGGGTCGCATCCTGGAACAGGGAACGCACGCACAACTGATTGAAAACAATGGCCTTTATGCCGCGCTTTGGCGGCGCCAGTCCGGTGGTTTCATCGGAGAGGAAGCCTGATTTCGCGCACTGTTCCGCATGCGCCGGGCAGGCGGGCGGCGCTGATACAATCGACCGTTGGATTGATCGGATGAGGCGGCTTGATCAGGTGGCACGCGCGCGACAGGACATTCAGGGGGAAGGCGGCGTCGGGCGCCGGGTATGGCGGGAAAGCCTGGTGCTGCTCGTGGTGCCGGTGCTGCTGTACCTGCTGGCCTGCCTGGTCAGCTACAGCCCGGAGGATCCGGGTTGGTCGCGTTCGGGCAGCGTCACCGGCCCGATCGGCAATTTCGGCGGCGTCGCCGGCGCGTATTTTGCCGACATCATGCTGTCATTCTTCGGCATCGGTGCCTATCTGCTGCCATTCCTGCTGGGTTACGTGATCTGGCTGGCGCTGCGCGGGCGCGGAAACGGTGGCGAGACGGCGTTGACGCCGGCACTGCGGCTGATCGGCGTCTTCGGGTTTCTGGTTGCCGTGTCCGGCCTGGCGCATCTGAACCCGCCCGACCACTTCGCCACGCAACTGCCGGTCGGGGCCGGTGGCCTGCTCGGGCAATTGGTCAGCGATTCGCTGCAGCATGTGTTCGGTTATCTGGGCGCGGCGCTGTTCGCGGTGACGGTGCTGCTGGTGGGCATCACCCTGGCCACCGGATTGTCCTGGTTCGCGTTGATGGATCGCATCGGCCGGGCAGTACTGGCGGCGTTCGCGTGGCTGGGTGGCATGCTGGGCCGGACCGCGCAGGAGGTCGAACAACGGCGCGCGGCGCGCGTGATCAAGGCCGAGCGCGAGGAAACCCGGCGCGAGGAGAAGATCAAGCGCGCCAAGCGCGAGCCGGTGCGGATCGAGCCACCGCCGCCGCCGGTCCAGAAAAGCGACCGCGCCGAGCGCGAGACGCAGATTCCGCTGTTCGCCGGCGCACCCAGCCGCGATGGCGGATTGCCGCCGCTGTCCTTGCTGGATGATCCCAAGCCACAGCCGCGCGGCTATTCGGACGAGGCGCTGGAAACCCTGTCGCGCCAGATCGAATTCAAGCTCAAGGATTTCCGCATCGAAGGGCAGGTCGTCGGGGTTTATCCCGGGCCGGTGGTGACGCGCTTCGAGATGGAGCCGGCGCCGGGCGTCAAGGGCAGCCAGGTATCCAGCCTGGACAAGGACATCGCGCGCGGCCTTTCGGTGAAGTCGGTGCGCGTGGTGGATGTGATTCCGGGCAAGTCGGTGATCGGGCTCGAGATTCCGAATGCCAACCGCGAAATCATCTTCCTGTCCGAGATCCTGCGTTCCAAGGAATACGACAAGGCCGGCAGCCCGCTGACGTTGGCGCTGGGCAAGGATATCGGCGGCCGCCCGACGGTGGCCGATCTGGCGCGGATGCCGCATCTGCTGGTGGCCGGCACGACGGGCTCGGGCAAATCGGTCGCGGTCAACGCGATGGTGCTGAGCCTGCTCTACAAATCCAGCGCACGCGATGTGCGCATGCTGATGATCGATCCGAAGATGCTGGAGCTTTCCGTCTACGAAGGCATTCCGCATCTGCTGGCGCCGGTGGTCACCGACATGAGGGAGGCGGCCAACGGTCTGCGCTGGTGCGTGGCCGAGATGGAGCGCCGCTACAAGCTGATGAGCGCGGTCGGGGTGCGCAACCTGGCCGGCTTCAACAAGAAGGTCAAGGATGCGATCGAGGCCGGCCAGCCGCTGATGGATCCTCTGTTCAAGCCGAATCCGGAGCTGGACGAGGTGCCGCGCGAGCTGGAAACGCTGCCGTATATCGTCGTCATCATCGACGAGTTCGCCGACATGATGATGATCGTCGGCAAGAAGGTCGAAGAGCTGATCGCGCGCCTGGCGCAGAAGGCGCGCGCGGCCGGCATCCATCTGATCCTGGCCACGCAGCGGCCCTCGGTCGACGTCATCACCGGCCTGATCAAGGCCAATATTCCCACGCGGATCGCGTTCCAGGTCAGTTCCAAGATTGATTCGCGCACCATCCTGGACCAGTCCGGCGCGGAAACCCTGCTCGGCCACGGCGACATGCTCTACCTGCCGCCTGGCACCGCGATGCCCGAGCGCCTGCACGGTGCCTTCGTTTCCGATGACGAAGTGCACCGCGTGGTGGATTTCCTCAAGGAAAGCTCCGGCGGCCCGGATTACATGGAAGGCGTGCTGGAAGACACCCAGACCCTGGGCGATGGCCAGGTGATCGGCGCTACCGGCCTGCCGGAACCGGCCAACAGCGGCGATCCGGAAGCCGACGCGCTGTTCGACCAGGCCGTGCGCATCGTTACCGAAAGCCGCCGCGCCAGCATTTCCAGCGTGCAGCGCCACCTGCGCATCGGCTACAACCGCGCCGCCCGTCTGGTGGAAGCGATGGAAGCGGCCGGCATCGTCTCCCCGCCCGAACACAACGGCGATCGCACCGTGCTGGCGCCACCACCGCCGAAGGATTGATCTGCGCGGCTGCGTGCCCGATGACGCCAGCGCACAGGCAAAGGCAATACCGCTGAGCGCAACCGCAGCCGCGGACTTGTCGGCGTGGGGGTGGGTAACGCGGTGGCCGCGATAAGACGTTCTGCAATGCGCGATCACCGTGCACCCATCAGGCTCATAGCCGTCGCGGCCACGCCGTCAGCCGGATCAGCATCGCGAAGATCCGGTCGCCCACGGAGGCGCCTTGCTCAAGGCTGATGCATTCGTTCCCGATGACGCCTCCCGCATCTCCATGCGCTGCCGTATGCTTGGTGTTTTCGCCTGCACCCGGACGGCGTCGGGGCGGGCGTGTTCCAGGGGAGAGGCAAGGGTGGGATCGCGGCAATCGGACATCCTCATCATTGGCGGCGGCCTGGCCGGCATCGTCACCGCGCTGGAAGCCTTGCGCGCCGGCCAGCGCGTGACCCTGGTGGACCGCGATACGCCCGAGCGTCTGGGCGGTCTGGCGCTGTGGGCCTTTGGCGGCATGGCGCTGGTCGGCACGCTGTTGCAGGCGCGCCGCGGCATCCGCGATACGCCGGAGATCGCGCTGGCCGACTGGCTGCGCTTCGGCGAACTGGACCCGAACGGCACGTGGCCGCTGCGCTGGGCGCAGCATTACGTCGAGCGCTCGCGCCCGGAGGTGCACGACTGGCTCGTGGGCGAAGGCATTTCCTTCATGCCGGCGGTGAACTGGGTCGAACGCGGACGCTTTGGCGAGGGCAACAGCCTGCCGCGCTATCACATCGTCTGGGGCACCTCGCGTGAACTCACACGCCGCATGATCGCGGCGATGCACGCCGCCGACAGCGGTGGCCGTTTGACCGTGCTGCATCGTCATCGCGTGATCGAACTGGAACACGCCGGCGGCCGGCTTGCCGGTGCGCATGCGGTGGACGAAGTCAGCGGTAAGGAAGTGTGGTTGCAGGCACCGGTCGTGGTGCTGGCGATGGGTGGCATCAACGGCTGCCACGCGCAGGTGCGCGCGAACTGGCCAAAGGATCGCCGGATGCCGGCAACGATGCTCAATGGCGCACATCCCTTCGCCGACGGTGCGCTGCATCATCACGCTGCGGACCGCCTCGGCGCGCGCATCACCCATGCCGGGGAAATGTGGAACTACGCCGCCGGCTTCGCGCATCCGTTCCCGCATTTCGACGGCCACGGCCTGTCGATGATTCCGTGCAAATCGGCGCTCTGGCTGGACCATCGCGGCCAGCGCATCGGTCCGGAACCGC
Source organism: Denitratimonas organivorans (assembly GCF_037478135.1). NCBI lineage: Bacteria > Pseudomonadati > Pseudomonadota > Gammaproteobacteria > Lysobacterales > Lysobacteraceae > Denitratimonas > Denitratimonas organivorans. The sequence goes on along the minus strand of NZ_JBBHDV010000005.1, from coordinate 130,520 downwards.
TGGTCACCGGATTCGATACGAACTGGCTCTGCCAGCGCGTGGCCGAGCAGGAAAAACCCTGGACGTGGCAGTTGATGAACTGGCGCATCGCCGCCAGGGAATTCGCGATTTCCGGGGCCGAACACAACCCGCGCATCCGCGACAGGCAATTCCTGCGTTTCCTCGCCGACACCCTGTTCGGCAACCAGCGCCTGGTGCGGCAGATGCGCGATGAAAGCCCGGATTTCCTCGTCGCCGACACGCTCGCCGCACTGGCCGGAAAGATGAACGCGCTGACCGCTTCGCACGATGTCGATCCGGCACGTTTGCAGGCCACGGTCGATGCCTTCGATGCGCAGTTCGCGCGTGGCGACGCGTTGGAAAACGACGACCAACTCCGCCTCATCCGCCACGCTCGCCAATGGGCACCGGACCGGCTGCGCACCTGCAAACCCGCGCCGCTGCAGAAGAAAGGCGCCGGCCCGTTCATCGCGATCCGCACCCAGCTGATCACGCGCAAGAGCCTCGGCGGCCTGCGTACCGATCTGCACAGTCGCGTGCTGGATGGCAACGACGCGCCCATCGATGGTCTTTATTGCGTCGGCGAAGCGGCCGGTTTCGGCGGTGGTGGTGCCAACGGAAAGCGCTCGCTGGAAGGCACCTTCCTGCCCGGTTGCATCCTGACCGCGCGCGCGGCCGCTCGGTCGATCACCGGCAAGGATTGATGCGCCACCGGCGGAGCTTGTCGCTCTTCGTGGGTGCGGGCTTGCCCGCGGTGGGGCATTCCCGCCGAACCGGTCATTCCATCAATCCAGGCATCAAGATCGCGGGCAAGCCCGCTCCCACAGCAGCGCCAGCCCGTTGCGCCACTGCTCCCATGAAAATACGAATCAACGTGTATCCGCGGTGTGGGGTTGCTGCCGGGCGGCGTTTGTTGAAGCGGGCTTGCCCGCGATTGTTTGTCTCCGGGTAGAGTTCAACCATGCCTGCACATTTCCCTTCCACCGCAACCGACTACCGCGCTCTGGCCGCGCGCCGACTGCCGCGCTTCCTGTTCGATTACGTCGATGGCGGTGCCGGCGACGAACACACGCTGGCGGCCAATCTCGATGATTTCGCCGCGCTGCGTCTGCGCCAGCGCGTGCTGCGCAACGTCGATGGCATCGACACGCGCGCCGTGATCGTCGGCGAGGACTGCGCGCTGCCGCTGGCGTTGGCGCCGATCGGGCTGGCCGGGATGATGGCGCGCCGTGGCGAAGCGCAGGCGGCACGCGTGGCCGAAGCGGCCGGCGTGCCGTTCACGCTGTCCACCGTCGGCATCTGCCCGCTGGCCGAAGTGCAGGCCGCGCGGCGCACGCCGTTCTGGTTCCAGCTTTACATGCTGCGCGATCGCGGCGTGGTCGCGGCGTTGCTGGATGAAGCCTGGGCGGCCGATTGCAGGACGCTGGTGTTCACCGTCGATCTGCCGCTGCCGGGCCTGCGCCATCGCGATGTACGCAACGGGCTGGAAGCGCGCGGTGCTGCCGGTGCATTGCTGCGCCTGCGCCAGGTGCTGGCGCGGCCGCGTTGGCTGCGCGAGGTGGCGCTGGGCGGCAAGCCGTTGAAGTTCGGGTGTCTGGCGCAGCAGGTGCCGAACGCGAGCAACCTGGATGCATTCAAGGCCTGGGTCGATACGCAGTTCGATCCTTCCGTCACCTGGCAGGACATCGAATGGCTGCGCGCGCGCTGGAAAGGCCGGCTGCTGCTCAAGGGCATCCTCGATGTCGAGGATGCACGCTCGGCGGTGCAGGTCGGCGCCGATGGCATCGTGGTGTCCAACCATGGCGGAAGGCAACAGGACCCGGTGGCCTCGTCGATTTCGATGCTGCCGTCCATCGCGGCGGCGGTGGGTGAGCGCACCGAGGTGCTGCTGGATGGCGGCGTACGCAGCGGCAGCGACATCTTCAAGGCGCTGGCGCTGGGCGCGCGTGGCGTGCTGATCGGCCGCCCGTGGGTCTGGGCGCTGGCCGGCGCCGGCAGTGACGGCCTGCGCGATTACCTGGGCATGCTGCGGCGCGAACTGTATCTGGCGATGACTTTCGCCGGCGTCACCCGCATCGCCGATATCAACCCCGACTCACTTCATTTCGACCCACTTCATTCCGATTCACTGCATGGAGGATCGCCATGAACGGCGCCCAAGCCCTGATGAAAACCCTGGCCGATGCCGGCATCGAGGTGTGTTTTTCCAACCCCGGCACCTCGGAAATGCACTTCGTCGCCGCGCTCGATGCCGAGCCCCGGATGCGTGCGGTGCTGGCCTTGTTTGAAGGCGTGGCGACCGGCGCCGCCGACGGTTATGCGCGCATGGCCGACAAGCCCGCCGCCACGCTGCTGCATCTGGGCTGCGGCCTGGGCAATGGGCTGGCCAATCTGCACAACGCGCGCAAGGGCAAGGTGCCGGTGGTCAACATCGTCGGTGATCACGCGACCTATCACGCCCAATACGACGCGCAACTCCAGTCGGACATCGAAACCGTGGCGCGCAATGTTTCGCCCAACTTCGTGCGCACCTCGACCACGACCGCGCAGCTGAGCCGGGACGCGGTCGATGCCATCGTCGCCGCGCGCGGTTTGCCGGGGCAGGTCGCGACGCTGATCCTGCCGGCCGATGTGTCCTGGGGTGAGGGTGGTGTCCCGTGCCCGCCACCAGAGCCGATGCAGCTGGAAGCCGCTGATGACACCGTTGTGCAGTCGATCGCTGCGGCGATCCGTGCCGGTGGCAAGGCCGCGCTGCTGCTTGGCGGCCGCGCGCTGCGCGAACCGGCCCTGCTTGCCGCTGCGCGCCTCGCGCAAGCGCACGGCGTGCAACTGTTCGCCGAAACCTTCCCGACCCGGATGGAACGCGGTACCGGTCTGCCGCCGGTCGAGCGCATCGCCTACATGGCCGAGTTGGCCAGCGTGCAATTGACCGGCCTGCAACATCTGGTGCTGGTCGATGCCAAATCGCCGGTGTCGTTCTTCGCCTATCCGGGCAAGAAGAGCGATCTGGTGCCCGAGGGCTGCACCGTACACACCCTCGCCACGCCGGCACAGGACGCGGCCAGCAGCCTGGAAAAACTGGTGCAGGCGCTGGATGCAGCCAACACCGCGCCGGCATTGCAGGAAGCGCAGCGTCCGAGCCGCCCACGCGGCCGGCTCAGCGCCGCCAAGGTCTGCAAGGCCGTCGGCCACCTGCTGCCGGATAACGCCATCCTGATCGATGAAGGCATCACCTCGACTCTGATGCTGGCTGCGATGACCGCTGGCGCGCCACGCCACGACCTGCTCACACTAACCGGCGGTGCCATCGGACAGGGTTTGCCGAGCGCGGTCGGAGCGGCAGTCGCCTGTCCGGATCGTCCGGTGATCGCGCTGATTGGCGATGGCACCGCGATGTACACGATCCAGGCGCTGTGGACGATGGCGCGCGAAAACCTCGATGTCACCGCGATCATTTTCAACAACGCGTCCTACTCGGTACTCAATGTCGAACTGGATCGCGTCGGCGCCGAGCAGGGCGGGGCCAAGGCCAAGTCGCAGCTGGATCTGCATGGCCCGATGCTGGATTTCACCCGGCTGGCGCAGGGCATGGGCGTACACGCCGCGCGCGCCGACAGCGCCAGATCGTTCTGCAAGGCATTCGAGTACGCGCTGGCGCATCCCGGTCCGCATCTGATCGAAGCCGTGGTACCCGAATCGATCAGTGGTGCACGCCGCAAGCTGCTGCCGTGGGTGCTGAAATCGCTCCCGAACCTGCCGGAGGGCGCGGCGCGCGCGCTGAAAAGGAAAATCGCGCCCTGACCACACCGCGCGTCACAATCCGGCAGCACGCACGTCTTGCAGACTGATATCAATGTGATATCTTTTTTCCACAAATTCGGAGAGTGCCATGCAAGAGGTTTCCAGAAGTTCGCTGCCGGGGATTCCGGTGTTGTTGGCGGTCCTGCTCGGTGTGGTCGGGGTGATCGTGCTGTTCGTGTTGGGGATTCGGCAGGAGGGCCTGTTGCTGGTGCTGCTGTCGGTGGCCGGAGGCGTGGTGCTGCTGGTGGCGCTGGCCGGTTTCTATTCGGTGGAACCCAACCAGGCGGCGGTGCTGAGCCTGTTCGGCAAGTACGTGGGCACGGTCAAGGACAGCGGGCTGCGCTGGAACAATCCGTTCTTCTCGGCCAGGAAGGTGTCGCTGCGGGTGCGCAACTTCGAAAGCGGCAAGCTCAAGGTCAACGAACTGGAAGGCAGCCCGATCGAGATCGCGGCGGTGATCGTGTGGCAGGTGGTGGATTCGGCCGAGGCGGTCTACAACGTCGATGACTACGAAAGCTACGTCCACATCCAGTCCGAATCGGCGCTGCGCGCGATGGCGTCCAGCTATCCCTACGACCAGCATGAGGACGGCCAGATCGCGCTGCGCAGCCATCCTCAGGAAATTTCCCAGCACCTGCAGGAACAGATCGCCGAACGTCTGGCGCGTGCCGGCGTGGACGTGATCGAGGCGCGCATCAGCCATCTGGCCTACGCCCCGGAAATCGCGCAGGCAATGCTGCAGCGGCAGCAGGCCAATGCCGTGGTCGCGGCCCGCACCCGCATCGTCTACGGCGCGGTCAGCATGGTGGAAATGGCGCTGGACGAGCTGAAGAAGAACGGTGTCGTGGAACTGGACGAGGAACGCCGCGCCGCGATGGTCAGCAACCTGCTGGTGGTGCTGTGTTCGGACCGCGCCACGCAACCGGTGGTCAACGCCGGGTCGCTGTATTGACAGCCGGGATCGGGGATTCGGGATTGGGGATTCGCAGGCGCCGCTGCGGGCTTGCGGGCCTTGGGAACTGGATCAGCCTGCCATGAACGAAAAGAAAGCCTACCCGCTGCGCATCAACGCCCAGGTATTGGCGGCGATGCAGCACTGGGCCGATGACGAACTGCGCTCACTCAACGCCCAGATCGAGTACGTGCTGCGCGATGCGTTGCGCCGCGCCAAGCGGCTCAAGCACGGTGCGCCGCAGGCAGAAAAAGACAAGGAATGACACGATGGATCGCTGGGAATACAAGGTCATACAGGCGCCGGTCTCGGTCTGGGGCACAAGCAAGCCCGAGCAGATGACCGAAGCCTTGAACAAGGAAGGCCAGCAGGGCTGGGAATTGGTCAACACGCTGTACTACGGCATGAAGGTGCACTTCTTCATGAAGCGGAGGCGCTGATGGATGCGGCGATGAAAAAGACCATCTTCTTCGCCCTGATCGCGATGGCCGGAGTGTTCTTCAGCGCGCGCTGGTTCACCCAGGCGATGCTGGCGCCGCCGGTGGCGGAAAGTGCGGTGGCCGATCCCGCCCATCTGCGCATCGGCGCGGAACTCCTCGACCGGCTTGATGGCGGGCATTACACGCAGGCGCTGGAACTGCTGGCCCCGGCGCTGCGCCAGTCGCTGGACGAAGCGCGGCTGAAGCAGGTTTGGGAGGGGCTGCCGGAACAGTTCGGTGAGCGCCGCACACGCGATGCCTTGCGCGGCGAGGCGATCAAGGGCAAACCGCTGGTTACGGCGCGGCTGCAATACGGCAGCACCGCACTGGATGCACGGATCACCATCAATGCCGACGGGCTGGTCGAAGACTTCCGGCTGGTGCCGGCGCAAACGCCGGCTTCGACTTCGGCGCCGGCCAGCAGCACCCTGCGTGGCGAACCGGAAACCGCAACGCGCGGAGCGGCGTGATGGCGCGGGATTTTCCGATGCAGCCCATCGGCAAGCCGACGCGGGTGACGCTGGCCGCGCTGGTGCTGGGCCTGCTGTTCACCTTCGGCGCGCTGTTTGTCGCGGGTGGCCAGGATCTGGGGCCGGCGACACTGGCCCTGGTCGCGTTCGGGTTGCTGGCGGGCGCGGCCATGTTACTGCTGGTGGTGCGGCGTATGCGGGTGACGCTGGAAGACGGCCGGCTGGTGGTGCGCGCCACGTTCTACACCCAGCGCATCGCGCTGGCCGATCTTGATGTGGACGCGGCGCGGATCATCGATCTGGCCGAACACCCGCAATGGCGGCCAATGGTTCGTCTCAACGGCATGAGCCTGCCAGGTCTGGACGCCGGCCATTACCGTGGCCGTGAGTGGAAGCAGAAACTGTTCTGCGCACTGACCTCGCGCCGCAACGTATTGCTGTTGCCGCAACGCAGTGACCGGGTGCTGCTGCTCAGCCCGGAAAAGCCGCAGTCGTTGCTGCAGGCCTTGCAGCAGACCGGCCGCCGCAGCTGAACGGTGCCGCGTTTGCCGTCGTCCAGGCCGTCACGGCCGCCTGATAAGCTGCCGCGCATGAATCACCGCGATCTGCGCCTGGTCAATTTCGAACGCATGGAAGCCTGGCCGGCGACGCTGCTGCGCGCGCGCGGAAATGCCAGTGTGCGGGCGCTGCGCGCGGCGCGCTGGGTGCTGCGGCGCAAGGCCGATGGGCGCTATCTGGCGACGCTGGACGCGGACGGGAAACTGTACGCGTTGCTGCCACCGGCGCTGGCCCGCGCCCGCCGGCAACTGCATCCGGCGGAACTTTCCGGACACCTGCATCAGGTTGAACGGCAGCCCCGCCCGGCTCCCATGCCTTCCCACGCACTGCGCGAACACTGCGTCCGGCTTGGACTGGATGCCGGCTACAGCCAGCGCCATGGGTTGCCGCTGGTGCCGGAACCTTCCTGGCTGGCACTGGCTGATTTTGATCGCTGGCAGCGACCGTTGTGGCTGCTGCCGCAGGCGGCGGCCGGCTGGCGCAGAATGCAGGCTGCCGCAGCTGCCGATGGGGTGCGGCTGGAAGCGATTTCCGGTTATCGCAGCCACGCTTATCAGCTCGGGATTTTCCGGCGCAAACTGGCGCGTGGGCAGACGCTGGCGCAGATCCTGTCGGTCAACGCCGCGCCCGGCTACAGTGAGCACCATTCCGGGCGCGCGCTGGACATCGGCACGCCGGGCCAGCCGCCGGCCGAGGAGTCTTTCGAAGCCACACCGGCCTTCGCGTGGCTGTGCGAAAACGCGGCGGCGTTCGGATTCCACCTGAGTTACCCGCGCGACAACCCGCACGGCATTGTCTACGAGCCGTGGCACTGGTGCCTGCGCACATGAACACGCACGCGCACGAAGCCGACATGGCAGCGACCACGCCTGGCAGTTTCCAGGGCCCGGATGCGCAGGGCCGCGTGCAGCTGTCCGGCGACTGGACACTGGCGCACGCAACCCGGCTGGAACGCGCGCTGGCCGCGTTGTCCGCACGTGAAGCCGGCGTGCAGCGCATCGATGCACAGGCGCTGGGAAAGGTGGATACCGCCGGTGCCAGCCTGTTGCTGCAACTGGCCGGCGGAGCCGGGCTGGAACAGTTCGATGCACTGGCGCCACGCCATGCGCGCCTGCTGGCTGCGGTGGCACAGGCCGATGCCGAGCCGCTGCCGGCGCCGGTTCGGGAGGGCGTGGGCGATTTCATCGCCGGCATCGGGGCGGCGGTGCTGGCGATCTGGCGCGATGCGCTGCGTCTGGTCAGTTTTCTCGGGTTGTTGCTGGCGACATTGCCGCGCGTGCTGGTGTCGCCGCAGCGCTGGCGTGTGGCGCCGTGGGTGGTGCAGATCCATCAGACCGGCTTGAACGCGGTGCCGATCATCGCGCTGCTGACATTTTTGGTCGGCGCCGTGGTGGCATTCCTGGGCGCGACGATCCTGCGCGAATTCGGCGCCACGCTGTACACGGTGGATCTGATCGCGTTCTCGTTTCTGCGCGAATTCGGCGTGCTGCTGACCGCGATCATGGTGGCCGGACGCTCCGGCAGCGCCTTCACCGCGCAGCTGGGTTCGATGAAATCACGCGAGGAAATCGATGCGATCCGCACCCTGGGCATGGATCCGGTCCAGGTGCTGGTGGTGCCGCGTGCGCTGGCGCTGCTGGTGTCGCTGCCGCTGCTGACGGTGCTGGCGATGCTGTCGGGCATTCTCGGTGGCGCGGTGGTCTGCGCGCTGGCGTTGGACATCTCGCCGATGATGTATTTCTCGCGCATCCACGACACGCTGGAAGTGCGGCATTTCTGGGTCGGCATGTCGAAGGCGCCGCTGTTCGCGCTGATGATTGCGCTGATCGGTTGTCTGGAAGGCTTCAAGGTCGCAGGCAGTGCCGAATCGGTCGGCAAGCACACCACGTCCAGCGTGGTGCAGTCGATCTTCGTGGTGATCCTGATCGATGCGTTGGCGGCGGTCTTCTTCATGGAGATGGGCTGGTGAGCGCGGTGGTGGAGCAGGCGCGCGAGGCGGTGGTGCGGGTGCGCGGCATGCGCAACCAGTTCGGCACCCAGGTGGTGCACGAAAACCTGGATCTGGACCTGCACCGTGGCGAGATCCTCGGCGTGGTCGGTGGTTCGGGCAGCGGCAAATCGGTGCTGATGCGCTCGATCATCGGCCTGAACCGCGCCGCGGCTGGCAGTGTGCAGCTGTTCGGCGAGGATGTCGGGCCGATGTCGCAGGCCCAGCGCCAGCGTCTGGACCGGCGCTGTGGTGTGCTGTTCCAGTACGGCGCGCTGTTTTCCTCGCTCAGCGTGGCCGAGAACATCCAGGTGCCGATGCGCGAACTGGGCGGGCTTTCCGTGCCGATGATGCAGCGTCTGGCGGCCTTGAAGCTGGCGCTGGCCGGGTTGCCGGCCGGCGCCGGGGAAAAGTTTCCGTCGCAGCTGTCCGGCGGCATGATCAAGCGCGCGGCACTGGCGCGGGCGCTGGCGCTGGATGCGGAACTGCTGTTCCTGGACGAACCCACGGCCGGGCTGGATCCGATCGGCGCGGCCGCGTTCGATCAGCTGATCCTGACGCTGCGCGACAGCCTCGGGCTGACGGTGTTCCTGATCACGCATGATCTGGATACGCTGCACACCATCTGCGACCGGGTTGCCGTGCTGTCGCAGAAACGTGTGCTGGTGGCCGATACACTGGACAACGTCGCGCGCCATCCGGATCGCTGGATCCAGGACTATTTCCACGGCCCGCGCGGGCGCGCCGCACAACTGACCGCGTCCACCCAGGCCGGGGTGGTGACGCCATGAAAATTTTGTCCGGCCACAGTGGGTGCTTGCGAACGCTCCGGTCTGCGGGCTTGTGCGAAACCGGTGATGGATCCGTTCCTTCGCGCTGTTGTAGGGGCTGCGGCAGTGCAGTCAGATCGGCACAGGCGCCGCAGGCATGGGGTTGGCGATCCAGGCGCATCGGGCTCCCTTGTCTTCACGCGGCGCAGCCTGCCGGAAATATCCGGCACCGCGCTCGCGCAATCCGGCGCGGACCACGATCCGCTGATATTCAACCTTTTCACAGGCTCTGACCCATGGAAACACGTGCCAACCATCTGCTGATCGGATTGTTCGTGATCGCCGTGTTCGCGCTGGCGCTGGGCTGCCTGCTGTGGCTCAACGCCTTCGGCAGTGATCGTGACCAGGCGCACTACGACATCGTGTTCGAGGAATCGGTGATCGGCCTGACCAAGGGCTCGATGGTGTCCTACAACGGGGTGCCGGTGGGCGAGGTGCTGTCGTTGGCGGTGGACCCGGAACATCTGGCGCGCGTGGTGGTGCGGGTGCGGGTCGGTACGCCCGATCTGCTGCGGCAGGACACCCAGGCCACGCTCGGGTTTTCCGCGATCACCGGCGTGGCCGACATCCGTCTGGCCGGTGGTTCGCCGCAAAGCCCGGTGCTGGAAACGCGCCAGCAGGTGCCGGTGATCTTCGCCAGCCCGTCGGCCTTGTCCAAGCTCGCGGCCTCGGGTGAGGACATCATGGTCAATCTCAACGAGGTCGCGGCGCGGCTGTCGGATCTGCTGTCGCCCAAGAACACCGAGCATGTCGGGAAGGTGCTGGAAAACATCGACGTGCTGGTGGCCTCGGTGGGCGAAGAGCGCCAGACCCTGGCCGAGGCGATCCGCCAGCTGTCGGCCGCTTCCAGCCAGTTGCAGACCACGCTGGGTTCGATTGATGCCGCCGCACGCTCCGTCCAGGGCCTGGCCGAAGGCGAAGTGCAACAGGTGCTGGCCGGTGCCGGGCAGGCGCTGGACCGGCTCGACGGGCTGGTGGCGCAACTGGACGGCATGGTGGCCGAAAACCGCGCGCCACTGGCCAGCTTCAGCAACCAGGGCCTGCGTCAGGTCGGCCCGACGCTGGAAGAACTGCGCGCCACGCTGGCCGCGCTGCAACAGCTGTCCGAACATCTTTCGCGTTCGGACAGCGCCTTCCTCGGCAACCCGCAACCCAGGGAGTTCACCCCGCGATGAAGCGTATTTTCTGGATATCAATGGCGGTATTGCTGGTGCTGCTGGCCGGCTGCAATGTGCTGCCGAGCCGCCCGCCGGTGACGCTTTACCAGCCGCAACCACAGTTCCCGCCGCGCAGTGGGCAGGTGAAGCCGGTTGAATGGCGGCTTGGACTGGCGCGCCCTTCGGCCACCGGGCAACTGATCACGCCGCGCATTCTGGTGCAGCCGGTGCCCGGTGAAATCGAGGTCTATCCGCAGGCGCGCTGGGCCCAGGTGCCGTCCGGCCTGCTCGGTGACGCGCTGTTCCGGGCGTTCGAGGCCGATGCCCGCGTGGCGATGCTGGACCATGCCAATTCCGGCCGTTTCAGCGATTTCGAACTGGCCGCCGAACTGCGCGATTTCCAGCTCGAACTGGAAGGCGGGCCGCAGGCGGTGATCGGGGTCAAACTGCAACTGGTCGGTTATCCGGCCGGCCGCATCCTCGCCAGCCATGTGCTGCAGGCACGGGCACCGGCACGCAGCCAGCAGGCGCCGGACGCGGTCGCGGCCTTCGGCGATGCCTTGCAGGAGCTGCTGCCGCAAATCGTCGATTGGAGCGTGGCGCAGGGCGAAGCGGCGTGGGCGCAGCGCGAGGGTGATTCCGGGCAGTGAGCGTTGGTGTTCAAGCGGGAGCAGCCGGTGTGACCTGAAACCGTTGCGCGCTGCTTCGCCCATCGCTGCAAACAACACGGATCAAAAAGAGCGTCAACCAGGTTCGAAATACCGTTCGAAGAACGCTGCCAGCTTGTCCAGCAGCGTCGGCTTCCGGACTTCTTCACGATATCGGACAGGTCTTTACTGTTGCCCCGGATGTTCAATCGAAAAAGTGGACACCCACCGCGATAGAGGCGGTGCTTTCACTGGAAAGCGCGATCAGCCCGTACGCGGGCGCTTCGCTCATGCCGAATGCATGGTTTTGCGCAACTCATCGGCGGGGATGCGTATCAACTGGCCTTCTTGCATCACCACGATGGCGGTGTTGGTCTGTACGGCCGCCTGGCGCGCCAGTTTTGCTGCACGTTGCAAGGCGACGAACGCTGCGCGCAGGTCCGGGTTTCTTGCCTTGGAAAGTTCCTGTTGATTCATGCGTTCTCTCCCCATGCCAGCATCACCGGTGTGCTGCCGGAGTTGTCGTAAAGCGCCCAATCGTCCACGGCAGTGCGGTAATGATCGTGGAAATTCTTCAAGCCTGCAGCGAAACGGCGCCGGATGACGGCTTGCGGGATGTCGTGCCCACCCTGTCGCACACGCTCGGCAACGCGGGCGATGGCGATTTCGACGTTGGGCAGGCTCAGGAAGAACAGGCTGATCCGATAGCCTTGGGCACGCCACTGCGTGATGTGGCGCAGATAGCCGATGCCCGAAAGCGTGGTCTCGAAGGCGAAGCTCTCGCCGCGTTTTGCACAATGGTCGATCTCTTCCAGCATCAGCCGGCCGGCCTTGATCGCGGCGGTCTCTGGCGCGAACGGAGCCAAGCCCGGCAGCGATAAGATCGGCATTGATGAAGCGGGGCAGCTGCGCTTCAGCGGGCAGGAAGGAGCAAGCGAAGGTGGTTTTACCCGCCCCGTTGGGGCCAGCAATGATGATGATCTTTCTGTTCACGGTATCAACCGGCGTCATGCGGCTTCCCGGAAGGTGAGCAGGCGATCATGGCAGTGTTCGCATTGCTGGAGGCGGGCCTTGGTCCAGCCGGCAGACCGGAGAACAGATCGCTCACCACGGCGTCGAACGCGTCGAGGATGGAGGCGATGCATTCCTGATCATCGGCCAAGGGAGCATTGGATGCATGCAGATCCTCACGCCGCCTGATACTGCCCGTAACCGCGCAGGCGTTCGTAGCGATCCTGCAGCAGGGCGTCGGGGTTGCGGCCTTCGAGCTGGTCGAGCTGGGCCAGCAGTGTGTTCTTGAGGCGGTCGGCCATGTCTTGCGGATCGCGGTGCGCGCCGCCCAGTGGCTCCTTGATGAGGTGGTCGATCAGGCCCAGTTCCAGCAGGCGCGGGGCGGTGATGCCCAGGGCTTCGGCGGCATCCTTGGCACGTTCGGCGGTCTTCCACAGAATCGAGGCGCAGCCTTCCGGCGAGATCACCGAGTAGGTGCTGTATTCGAGCATCAGGGTGCGGTCGCCAACGCCGATGGCCAGCGCGCCGCCGGAGCCGCCTTCACCGATCACGGTGCAGATGATCGGCACGCGCAGGCGCGCCATTTCCAGCAGGTTGCGCGCGATCGCCTCGGACTGGCCGCGCTCTTCCGCGCCCACACCCGGATACGCGCCTGGGGTGTCGATGAAGGTGATGATGGGCAGTTTGAAACGCTCGGCGGTCTGCATCAGGCGCAGCGCCTTGCGGTAGCCCTCCGGGCGCGGCATGCCGAAGTTGCGCTTGATCTTGGCCTTGGTGTCGCGGCCCTTCTGCTGGCCGATCAGCATCACCGCGCGGCCCCCGATGCGGGCCAGGCCGCCGACGATGGCGGCATCGTCGGCATAGGCGCGGTCACCGGCCAGTTCATGGAATTCGTCGCAGACCAGTTTCACGTAATCCAGGGTGTAGGGGCGCTGCGGGTGGCGCGCCAGCTGCGAGACCTGCCACGGTGTCAGGTTGCGGAAGATCTCGGCGGTGCGGGCCTTGAGCTTGTCCTGCAGCTTGGCGACTTCCTCCTCGATGTTGAAGGCGCTGCCCTGGCTGGCGTGGCGAAGTTCCTGGATCTTGGCCTCCAGTTCGGCGATGGGTTGTTCGAAGTCGAGGAAGTTGGGGTTCATGCAAGGGGAACCATGACGTGAAAGCAGGAGCGCCAGTATAGTCGCCGCTCGCCCGGCCTGGCCGGGATCGTCGCAACCACCGGGAGTTTCCATGCCTGATGTACAGACCGCTGCACCCCTGATCACCAACGACATCGTCGTGTTCGGCCTCATCGCCGCCACCCTGGGCGCGATCTTCTGGGCCGCGAGCGGGCCGACGCCGTTCCTGCAGCGCTTTTTCAAGGTCGTGCCGGCATTGCTGCTGTGCTACTTCATCCCGGCGATCTACAACACCACCGGTCTGATCGATGGCATCAACACGCCGCTCTACAACCCGGTGGCGCGCGATGTGCTGCTGCCGGCGGCGCTGGTGCTGCTGACCTTGTCGATCGATCTGAAGGGCATCTTCGGGCTTGGGCCGAAGCTGCTGATCGTGTTCGCGGCCGGCACCCTCGGCGTGATGCTGGGTGCGGTGGTGTCGTTCCTGCTGTTCGACTGGCTGCATCCGGTGACGGTGGAAGGCGATACCTGGGCCGGCATGGCGGCACTGGCCGGAAGCTGGATCGGTGGTGGCGCGAACATGGTCGCGGCCCGCGAAGTGTTCGAGGTCGATGCCACCACCTTCGGCCAGTTCGCCGTGGTCGATGTGGCGGTGGCCAGCCTGTGGATGGCGGTGCTGCTGTATCTGGCCGGGCGTTCGGAAGAACTGGACGCGCGCTCAGGTGTGGATACCCGGGCGCTGGACGAGTTGAAGGCCAAGGCGGCGGCCTACGAGGCGCAGCACGCGCGGATTCCGAGCCTGACCGACCTGATGGTGATCGTCGGCACCGGTTTCGGCATCGTGGCGCTGGCGCATGCGCTGGGCGGCGTGATCGCGGCCTGGTTCGCGGCGAATGTGTCCTGGGCCGCGCAGTTCAGCCTGACATCGAGCTTTGTCTGGGTGGTGGTGCTGTCCACCACGATGGGCCTGCTGCTGAGCTTCACCCGCGCGCGCCGGCTGGAAGGTGCCGGCGCATCGAAGATCGGTTCGCTGCTGCTTTATTTCCTGATCGCCTGCATCGGCATGCAGATGGATTTGCTGGCGTTGCTGGACCGGCCATGGCTGTTTGCGCTGGGCGTGGTCTGGATGAGTGTCCACATCATCTGCCTGCTGATCGCGATGAAGCTGACCCGGGTGCCGCTGTTCTATTTCGCGATTGGTTCGCAGGGCAATATCGGGGCGGCGGCCTCGGCACCCGTGGTGGCGGCCGCGTTCCATCCGTCGCTGGCGCCGGTCGGGGTGCTGCTGGGCACGCTGGGCTATGCCACCGGCACCTATCTGGCCTATGTCACCGGGTTGATCCTGAAGACGCTGGCGGGGCAATGAGGTGGCCGCGTACCATCGTCACCGATGAGCGCTTCGATGAAGCATCCGGATTCCGCTGAGACCGCTGCGCGTCCGCTGCGCATCGTCCATCTGATCCTGACCCGCCGCTTCGCCGGCAGCGAGCGTTATGCGGTGGAACTGGCCAATGCGCAGGCCGCCGCCGGGCACGAGGTGGTGATGGTGCTGCGCAGGATCGCTGCCGCGCCGAGGGCGGATGCGATCGCGGCGCGGCTGGATCCGCGCGTGATGCTGGAAACCGTTGGTGAGCTGTTCCAGACATGGCGGGCGCGGCGGCTGCTGCGACGGCTGCGCCCGGACGTGGCGCATGCGCATTTGAGCCGCGCCTGTCGTGCGTTGCAGGCCCTGGATCGGGCCGATGGCGTCGGTCTGCGCCTGGCCACGCTGCATATCCAGTACAAGCCGCAGCAGCACGCCGGACTGGATGCACTGATCGCGATCGCGCCGTGGCAGTTGGCCGACATTCCGGAAGCGCAACGCCAACACTGCGTGCAGATCGACAACTGGACCCAGCCCGAAGCCGCCAGCGCCGATGCGCGCGAACGGCTGCGGCGCGAGGCCGGTATCGCGCCGGATGCGTTCGTGTTCGGCGCGCTGGGGCGGATCGAACACGGCAAGGGCCTGGATGTGCTGGTGCAGGCGTGGCGCCAGGCTGCTTTGCCGGCCGATGCGCGTCTGGTGATCGTCGGGCAGGGCAGTGCTTTCGACGCCTTGCGTCGGGCCGCGCCGGAGGGCGTGCTGATGCCCGGTTTTGTCAGCAATACCCGCGACTGGCTGGAGGTGTTCGATGTGTTCGTCAGCGCGGCACGGCGCGAGCCGTTCGGGCTGGTCTTGCTGGAGGCGATGAACGCGCGCCTGCCGATTCTGGCCAGTG
Source organism: Denitratimonas organivorans (assembly GCF_037478135.1). NCBI lineage: Bacteria > Pseudomonadati > Pseudomonadota > Gammaproteobacteria > Lysobacterales > Lysobacteraceae > Denitratimonas > Denitratimonas organivorans. The sequence goes on along the minus strand of NZ_JBBHDV010000005.1, from coordinate 115,255 downwards.
CCAGCGAAGGCGCGCGGCATCTGGCCGATGTGATCGGCACGCCGTTGCTGCCACCAGGCGATGCCGATGCTCTGGCGCAGGCGCTGCTCGAACTGCATCGCCAGCGCCCGGTGCGGCGCGATTACCCGATGCAGCGTTTCGAACCACAGGCACGCATGGGGGAGATCGAAGCCTTCTATCGGCGTGAATTGGCGCGGCACTCGGCCATCGGGCGTGAATGAGGCATCGGTGTGCGGGAGTGACATGAGCATCTATTTCGAACAGCGCAGCCTGCGCTTCCTGCAGCAGCTGGCCGACAACAACAATAAAACCTGGTTCGACCAGCACCGCAGCGATTACGAGCGCTTCGTGCGTGAGCCGTTCCTGCGCCTGATCGCGGACCTGCAGCCGGCACTGGCCAAGATCAGCCCGCATTTTCAGGCGGATCCGCGCATCGTGGGCGGCTCGTTGTTCCGCATCCATCGCGATATCCGTTACAGCCACGACAAGTCGCCGTACAAGCCTTGGCAGGGCGCGCGGCTGTTCCACGAGCGGCGGCGCGAAGTGCCGTCACCGGCGTTCTATCTGCATCTGCAACCGGGTGCGAGTTTCGTCGGTGCCGGGCTGTGGCAGCCGGAAACGCCGGTGCAGTACCGCATCCGCCAGTTCATTTTCGACAACCCGGCCAGCTGGGAGGCGGCTGCGCATGCGTCGGCGGTGCGCAAGCGCTATGCGCTGGATCGGGGAGGTTCGCTGCGCCGGCCACCGCGCGGGTTTCCGGCGGATTTCGCGCATATCGATGATCTGAAGCTGCGCAGCTGGGCGCTGTCACGGCCGCTGGAGGATGCGGTGATGACCGGGCCGGAGCTGCGCTGTCAGATCGAAGCCGACCTGCGCGCGCTGGCGCCGTTCGTGGATTATCTGTGCGCGGCGCTGGATCTGGAGTTTTGAGGCGGGTGCAAGGATCCATCGCGCACCCGTAGGGGTCGCGAACCACAACTCGATCAGCGCTTTCAAACCGCAATCGCGGCCGGTGCAGCCAGGCGTCCGCGCAGTGAGTTGCTCATCGCGTGCGTGACCACGACATTGACGAACTGGCCGATCAGCGCGCGGTGCGTTTCGGCGCTGGCCGGGAAATTCACATAGCGCATGTTCTCGGTGCGGCCGGCCAGTTCGTTCGGATCCTTGCGGCTCGGGCCTTCGACCAGCACCGTCTGGACGCTGCCGATCATCGCCTGCGAGATCGCCTTGGCGTTGGCATCGATCACGGCCTGCAGCGTGGCCAGGCGCTGCTTGCAGATGTCGGCCGGAACCTCGTCGGGCAGGTTCGAGGCCGGGGTGCCGGGGCGCGATGAATAGATGAAGCTGTAACTGGCGTCGAAGCCGATGTCGTGCACCAGCTTCATGGTCTTGTCGAAATCGGCATCGGTCTCGCCGGGGAAGCCGACGATGATGTCGGTGGCGATCGAGATGTCCGGCCGCACTTCGCGCAGCTTGCGGATGCGCTGCTTGTATTCCAGGGCGGTGTAGCCACGCTTCATCGCGGCCAGGATGCGGTCCGAACCGGCCTGCACCGGCAGGTGCAGATAGTTGGCCAGTTGCGGCACATCGCGGTACGCCTCGATCAACGAATCGGAAAACTCCATCGGGTGCGAGGTGGTGAAACGGATGCGACCGATGCCGTCGATCTGCGCGATCGCACGGATCAGGAAGCCCAGGTCCGCAGTTTCGCCATCATGCATCACGCCACGGTAGGCGTTGACGTTCTGGCCCAGCAGGTTGACCTCGCGCACGCCCTGCGCGGCCAGTTGCGCCACTTCCACGATCACATCGTCGAACGGGCGGCTGATCTCCTCGCCACGGGTGTAGGGCACCACGCAGTAGCTGCAATATTTCGAGCAGCCTTCCATGATCGAGACGAACGCGGTCGGGCCTTCGGCGCGTGGCTCGGGCAGGCGGTCGAACTTCTCGATTTCCGGAAAAGAGATGTCCACTTGAGGCTGGCCCGATTCGCGCTTGGCGCGGATCAGTTCCGGCAGCCGGTGCAGCGTCTGCGGGCCGAACACCAGGTCCACGTACGGTGCGCGCTTGATGATCGCTTCGCCTTCCTGCGAGGCCACGCAGCCGCCCACGCCGATGATGACATTGCTGTTGGTCTGCTTGAGTTCCTTCCAGCGCCCGAGCTGGCTGAAGACCTTCTCCTGCGCCTTCTCGCGGATCGAGCAGGTGTTGATCAGGATCACGTCGGCCTCGGCCTCGTTGTCGGTCAGCGTCAGGCCGTGCTCGGCTGCGAGCACGTCGACCATCTTGGTCGAGTCGTACTCGTTCATCTGGCAACCGTGGGTCTTGATGAAGAGCTTTCCTGCTGGGGTCTTGCCGGACATGGGGCACTCGTGGGCTGGCGGGCCGGTCGCGGAATGGAGCGGCGGGCGGGACGGAAAACAGCGCGCGCCTGCATTCGGAACAGCTGCGCGGGGAACTGCGCATTGTACGCCGTGGTCGATGCCCGGGCCATCGCAAGCACCGGTTGTGCTTGGCTTTTCCCCGAAACTGGTCAAGACTTGCCTCGTGAAATCGCTCCCGCGCCCTTCGTTCCGTTTCTCCGCTGCGCCGCTGGTGCTGGCCGGGCTGTGCCTGTCGGGCCTGCTGCTGCCGGCCACGGCAACGGCCAGTGCGCTGTACCGCTGCAAGGACGCGCAGGGTGTCACCGCCTACACCAGCACCCGTGCCGGGTACCAGCAGTGTTCGCTGATCGGCAACTTCCCGCCCGAGCGCAAGGCGGCGCCGGCGCAGATCGCGGCACAGCCTGCTGAAGCCGGTTCATCGGCATCGGCCCCGACGGCGGCCCCGGCTGCGGTCGAATTCCGCACCGCGCCAGGCGATGCCGAACCCAAGAAGGTGGCGGCGCCGGCCAGCGCCACGCCCCGGGTGATGCGTGGCGCGGTCTACAAGTACGAGCGCAACGGCGTGACGCACTACACCAACCAGCGCCCGGCCGGGCAGCGCTCGCAGGTGCTGTTCACCTATATCGAAACCTGTTTTGCTTGCGGCAGCCGGCCCGGCGTGGACTTCAACAATGTCGGCCTGAACCTGACCGCGTTCACCGACGAGATCAATGCCGCGATGGCGCGCCATGGGGTCGAGGAAGCACTGGTGCGGGCCATCATCCATGCCGAATCGGCGTTCAATCCGAATGCGGTGTCGCGCGTGGGTGCGCAGGGTCTGATGCAGCTGATGCCGGCCACGGCGGCACGTTTCGGCGTCAGCGATGCGTTCGAACCGGCCCAGAACATCGATGGTGGCGTCGGCTATCTGGCATGGCTGAGCCAGCGTTTCGACGGTGATTTGAATCGCATCGCGGCCGGTTACAACGCCGGCGAGGGCGCGGTCGACCGGCATGGCGGGGTGCCGCCGTATCAGGAAACCCTCGTTTTCGTGGAGCGCGTCGGCATCCTGCGCGATCGCTACCGCAAGGAACTGCTGGCCAAGACCGGGCCGACCGCAGCGGCCGTGACGGCCGCCAGTGTTCCGGCCGGCGGCAGCTGAACGCGGAACGCGGAACGCATGTCGGTGGTGTGACGGTGTCAATTGCCCGGGTGACGCATAACCCGTTCAGGCGATGCGGCGGGAATCGGACGCAGCGGAGCAGATGAGCCGGCAGTCGTTGCTGCGGGGAACCTCAGCGCAGTCCGGGTCCCAGCCGGTTCGTGCGAATCCTGCGCTGCCGCTACGCCTTCTGAATCTGGTTGCAGCAACTCACCCCGGCCGTGAAGCCGGCCGTTGTGCCAGCTGGAGGCGCAATTCAAATGGCACCCCTGCGCGCAGCCCGGCCAGTGTCACTTCGGTGCCGGGCGCGGCGGCGGTTTCGCGGCTGCGCAGATCGAACTGGTCAATGATGTCGACTCCGTCCAGGCTCAGCAGCACATCGCCCGGGCGCAATCCGGCCTGCGCCGCCGGGCCGTTGGCGTAAAGGCCGGTCAGCACCACGCCGTGCGAGATTTCCGGGGGCAGATTGCCGCTGCCGGCCGGCGCATCGCTGTACTCGGCGCCAAGCCAGCCGCGCACCACGATGCCGTGTTCGACGATCTGCGCCAGCACTGCACGTGCCGTCGCGGCCGGGATCGCGAAGCCGATGCCTTCAGCGTCCATACTCATGCGCCCGAGCACGAAGGTGTTGATGCCGATCAGCCGGCCCTGGGCATCGACCAATGCGCCGCCGGAGTTGCCGGCATTGATCGCGGCGTCGGTCTGGATGAAGTCCACCGCCGGAAACGATTGCGCGTTTTCCGGGCCGCCCAGCAACGCCTGGCTGCGCGCCAGCCCGGACACGATGCCCTGGGTCACGGTCTGGCTCAGCCCGAACGGATTGCCGATCGCCAGCACCACGTCGCCCACACGCAGCGGGATTTCATGGTCCAGCGCCATCGCTGGCAGGTGATTGCCGTCGATCTTCAGCACCGCAAGGTCGGTATCGCGATCGCTGCCGACGATGGTGGCCGCAGTGACCCGCCCGTCCCACAGCACGATCTGGATCTCGTTGGCGCCGGCCACGACATGGTGGTTGGTCAGGATGTAGCCGTCCGGAGACACCAGCACGCCCGAACCCTGCGCGCGTTGCAGACGCTGCCGTGGCAGGCCCAGGGTGATGCCGGAAAAACGCTGCATCGTCGGATTGGGCAGCAGGATCGGACGCTCGGTGATGACCTTGTTGACGTAGACACTGACGACCGAGGGCGCCGCGCGCTGCACCGCATCGGCATAGGAGTGCGGCGCCGCGGGCGGGTGTTGGGCCGGGACGTTTTGACTGGGTTGGCCCGCCACGCCGGTCAAGCCCAGCCGCGCGCGCAGCCATGGCCCGGCTTCGGGAACCAGCAGTCCGATGATGAAGGCGGCCGCCAGCCCCAGCAGCACGGATTGCAGCAGGAAGCGGGCAAAAGGCAGGCGTTTGCTGGGCAAAATGACAGACCGGGTGCGGCAGGCAGGGGCCGGAATTGTCGCACGCGGCCGGCAAGCGTTGTGGCCGGTCTGAACCTTCCGTTAAACTAAGTTGCTTTGCGGCAGCCGTGAGCCACCCCAATCGCCATGGCTGTCATCCGGAATCCAACTTCAGCGTGACTGTGGAGAGCCGAATGGCTGACCAAGGCGTCAATACTGGCCGTCGCCGATTCCTCACCGCCACAACCGTGGTGGTGGGAGGCGCAGGTGCAGCAGTGGCTGCAATCCCGTTCCTCAAGACCCTCAAGCCCAGTGCCCGGGCGCAGGTGGCCGGTGCGCCGGTGACCGAGGACATCAGCCGGCTCGAACCGGGCCAGCGCATCGTGCTGCAGTGGCGCGGCCAGCCGGTGTGGATCATCCGGCGCACGCCGGAGATGCTGGCCACGCTGCCGACCCAGGCCAGCCGCTTGCGGGATCCGGATTCGGACAATCCCGAGCAGCAGCCCGAATACGCGCGCAACGAGCACCGCTCGATCAAACCGGATCTGCTGGTCCTGGTCGGCACCTGCACCCATCTGGGCTGCTCGCCGACGTTCCGTCCGGAAATGATCCCCGAGCCGTTCGATTCCGAATGGCAGGGCGGTTTCTACTGCCCGTGCCACAACTCGCGCTTCGACATGGCCGGACGCGTTTATGAGGGTGTGCCGGCACCGACCAACCTGGCCGTGCCGCCACACCGTTACCTGGACGACAACCACATCCAGATCGGCGTCAATCCTGAAGAAGGAACCGCGTGATGAGCAATATTCTCGTGCGGGCCGCCAATGGCGCCGTCGACTGGTTCAATGAGCGCGCTCCGGGCTTCATGCCGTTCTACCGGAAGCACATGTCCGAGTATTACGCGCCGAAGAACTTCAACATCTGGTACATCTTCGGCATCCTGGCCACCGTTGTGCTGGTCAACCAGATCGTCACCGGCATCTGGCTGACGATGAACTACAAGCCCAGTGCCGCCGAGGCGTTTGCCAGCGTCGAATACATCATGCGCGACGTGGAGTGGGGCTGGCTGATCCGCTACATGCACAGCACCGGCGCCTCGATGTTCTTCATCGTGGTCTATCTGCACATGTTCCGTGGTCTGATCTACGGCAGCTACCAGAAACCGCGCGAGCTGGTCTGGGTGCTGGGCATGTTCATCTTCCTTGCGCTGATGGCCGAGGCCTTCTTCGGCTATGTGCTGCCGTGGGGCCAGATGAGCTACTGGGGCGCGCAGGTGATCATCAACCTGTTCGGCGCGGTGCCGGTGATCGGGCCGGAGCTGACCGAGTGGATCCGTGGCGACTATCTGGTTTCCGATGCCACGCTGAACCGTTTCTTCGCACTGCATGTGATCGCGCTGCCGCTGGTGATCCTGCTGCTGGTTGCGCTGCACCTGTTCGCGCTGCACGAAGTGGGTTCCAACAACCCCGAAGGCATCGACATCAAGAAGAGCCCGAAGGGCAACCGCTGGTCGGCCAACGCACCGGCCGATGGCGTGCCGTTCCATCCGTACTACACGGTGAAGGACACGTTCTACGTCGGTTTCTTCCTGATCGTGTGCGCCTTCATCCTGTTCTTCGAGCCGACCCTGGGTGGCCTGTTCCTGGAGCATGACAACTTCGTCGAGGCCAACCCGCTGGTGACGCCCGAGCACATCAAGCCGGTGTGGTACTTCACGCCGTATTACGCGATGTTGCGCGCGATCCCGGACAAGCTGCTGGGCGTGGCGACGATGGGTGGTGCGGTCATCATCCTGATCTTCCTGCCGTGGCTGGACCGCAGCCCGGTGCGCTCGATCCGCTACCGTGGCTGGCTGACGAAGATCCTCATCGCGATTTTCGTGGTCGCGTTCGTCTGCCTGGGCTGGCTGGGCCTGCAGTCCGGCAGCACGGCGCAGACCTGGGCTGCGCGGATCTTCACCTTCTACTACTTTGCCTTCTTCATCACCATGCCGATCTGGACGCGTATCGACGCGACCAGGCCGGTTCCGCAGCGGGTGCCCGAGCATGACTAAGCGACTGATTGCATTCCTGCTGGCATTTTCGCCCGCACTGGCCCTGGCGGCCTCCGGCGGCGCGCTGCAGTCCAGCCAGATCAACCCGAACGACACCGCCTCGATGCAGCGCGGCGCGGCATTGTTCATGAACTACTGCGCCGGCTGTCATTCGCTCGGATTCCAGCGCTATTCGCGCATGGCCGAGGATCTGGGGCTGAGTGAAGAAGAGGTGATGCAGAATCTGGTATTCACCGGTGCCAATTACGGCGAGCCGATGCTGTCGGCGATGAAGCCGGAAGACGGCGAAAAATGGTTCGGCACCGCACCGCCGGACCTTTCGCTGGTGGCGCGCGCCAAACTGGGCGGCGCCGACTGGACCTACACCTTCCTGAAATCGTTCTACGTCGACGAATCGCGCCCCAGCGGCTGGAACAACACCGTGCTGCCCGGTGCCAGCATGCCGAACGTGCTGTGGGAGATGCAGGGCGTGCAGCGTCCGATTCTCGATGGCAACGGCCAGGTTGAACGGCTGGAAGTGGCTTCGGCCGGCACGCAGAGCCAGGCCGAATTCGACCGCACCGTGCGCGATTTGACCAATTTCCTCAATTATGTTGCCGAACCCTCAGCGGCCAAGCGTCGCTCGCTCGGGGTGTGGGTTATCCTGTTCCTGTCCGTGTTCACGCTGCTGGCGTGGCTGCTGAAGCAGGAATACTGGAAGGACGTGCACTGACGGCAGGGTTCCCGTTGCCGCAACGGGAATCTGCTTGCCGACCTGATCATCCGGAGCCGGGAGGCGATATATGGTGGTGGCAGCGAGTCCGCGAACGCGCAATACCCTGACCCTGTTCTCCGCGCGTGACTGCGTGGTGTGTCACCGGGTCCGGCTGGTGCTGGCAGCCAAGGGGGTCAACTATGAAATGGTGCCCGTTGACCCCTCCAGCCCGCCCGATGAACTGATCGAACTCAACCCCTACCATTCGGTGCCAACGCTGGTGGACCGTGATCTGGTGCTGTACGCGGCCTCGGTGGTGTCCGAATTCCTCGATGAACGTTATCCCCACCCGCCACTGATGCCGATCGATCCGCTCTCGCGTGCGCGCCTGCGCCTGGCGATGTTGCGCATCGAGCACGAATGGGTGCCGCAGATCCAGGCCATCCAGCATGGCGCCAAGAACCAGGCCGATGCCGGTCGCAAACATTTGAAGGATCTGCTGCTGGCCTCGCTGCCGTTGTTCAAGGCCTCGCGCTTCTTCCTGAATCAGGAAATGAGCCTGGCCGACTGTGCGATGGCCCCTATTGTCTGGCGCCTGCCGGCGCTGGGGATTTCCTTGCCAAAGGACGCCAAAGTGATCGAGGAGTACGGGCAGCGTATTTTCCGCAATCCCGGTTTCGCCCGCAGCCTGACCGCCGAAGAGCGCGCACTGGGTGAATTGCCGGCATGAGTGGAGCGGCGATCCAGATGACCTCCAACCGTCCCTACCTGATTCGCGCGATGTACGAGTGGATCGGCGACAACGGTCTGACGCCGTATCTGCTGGTGGACGCCGATTCGCCCGGGGTACAGGTGCCGACCAGTGCGGTGCGTGACGGCAAGGTGGTACTCAATGTCGCGGCGCGTGCGGTGTCACAGCTGGAACTGGGCAACCAGAGCATCCATTTTCTGGCACGTTTCGGCGGTGTCAGCCAACTGGTGGAGTTTCCGGTCACGGCAGTGCAGGCGATCTACGCGCAGGAAACCGGGCAGGGCATGATGATGCCGCCCGAATCGGCCGATGGCGAAGGCGTCGAACCGCCGCCCGAATCCGATCCACCCGCGCCGCAGGAACCTGCCGCGCGCCGTGGAGCGCATCTGCGCGTGGTCAAGTGACAGCACGCCAGGTGTGGCGGGAGTCGCTCAGATTGTCTTGAATGGAAGCACCACGCTGCTGCCGGCAGCAGCGCGATTCAGCCTTTCGGCAACCAGAGCGTGACCGGCGGCGGGGGAGCGACCGGTTCCACCGCTTCGGGTGGCGGCGGCATGTGGATCCAGCGCAGTTCGCGTCCATGCAGTTCCAGGTGTCCCCGATGCCGATCGTGGCCATTGGTGGAGAAATCGAAACGATAGCGCCGCAGCGGCCGGATCCAGCCATCGGCGGCGCGGCGCAGGCTGATCCGTTCCAGCATCACCGTATGGTCCAGCCACTGCACCCGGCTTTCCTCGCAGGCGCGACGGCCATAGTGCGATGCCAGTTCACTGGCAGCGCGCGCGCTCATCCAGCCCAGGGCGATGCTGCCGAAGATGGCCAGCGCAATGATTGCCGACAACATGTCCACATCCGTCCTCCACGCGATGACCAAGCATGGGGGCGGACGGCGCAACAGGCAATGGCACAGACGTCGATGCTGGCAGGCCGGTGGGCACGGGATACAATCGGCGCAAGGTCGGGCATTGTGGGCGCAGGCCGTTCGGCGGCATGACTCGGGCGAGAGGAATGGAAGGCGTACTGGATTTTCCCGGCTACAGCGTGATGGGTGTGATCGGACGTGGCGGCATGGCCACGGTCTACCGCGCGCGCCAGGACATGCTGCACCGCGAGGTCGCGCTGAAGGTGCTGATCCCGGCGCTGGCGGCGGATCCGGCCAATGCCCAGCGTTTCCTGCAGGAAGCCCGGATGCTGGCTTCACTCAGCCATCCCCATGTGGTGCCGGTTTACGACGTGGGCGTGACGCCATCCGGCAAGCATTATTTCTCGATGCAGCTGCTGGAAAATGGCGACTTTTTCCAGCGCCTGCAACGAGGGGTGGGCGAAGCCGAGCTGGTGCGGGTACTGTCGGCGGTGGCCGATGCGCTGGCCTATGCGCATGCGCGCGGCTATGTGCATCGCGATGTGACGCCGGCCAACATCCTGTTCGACAGTGACGACAAGCCTTATCTGACCGATTTCGGCATTGCCCGTGCGATGGCGCTGACTTCGCGCATCACCGCCTCGGGCCTGTCGGTGGGCACCAGCCATTACATGAGTCCGGAACAGGCGCGCGGCTCCGAAGTCGATCCGCGTTCGGACATCTACAGCCTGGGTGTGCTGTGCTACGAGGCGCTGACCGGCAAACCGCCGTTCGAAGGCGAGGACGGCTTTGCGGTGGCCTATTCGCATGTGCACGATCCGGTGCCGCCGCTGCCTGAACCACTGGCCAAATGGCAGCCGCTGATCGACCGCTGCATGGCCAAGGATCCGGCCGAGCGTTTTCAGGAGTGCGGCCAGTTCATCGAGGCACTGCGCGGTATCGCGTTCGCCCCGCGCGCGCCGGTGGCAAAACCGCCCAGGCCGATCACCAGCACGGAGATTCCGGCGGTTGACCATGTTGTCAGCTTCCCGGATCCGGATGATGCGGCTGATCCGGCGAAGATGACTCCGGCGTTGTCACCCGGAGCTGTAGCTTCGCAGGCCCTGGTGCCGAGCGATGAGGAGCAGGATGCCAGCGATGCACAACCGGCGTGGCTGGGCCCGGCTGCCGGGGTGCTGGGGCTGCTGCTGGTGCTCGGCCTGTTTGCATGGAAGCCGTGGGAACGCCAGGCAGCGGCGCCGCTGGCGACGGATGCGGCTGCCGGAGCCGTGCCCGCAGGCGCAATGGACAGCGGCGTGGAGAACGTGACCTTGAACGCCGTCGAGGCGGAACGTGTTTCCGCCAGCGACGATGACGTCGGGCTGGATGCCTCCGCGATGCATGGTGTCCAGGACCCGGTCGAAACACTGCTGCAGCAGGCGCGCCAGGATCTGGCCGCGCGCCGTTACACCTCGCCGCCGGGACGCAATGCGCTGGAGCGCTATCTGCTGGTGCAGCGTTTCGAGCCCGGCAATACCGATGCCCGCGCCGGTATCGAACGGGTCGCCGGCGCCTATCTGCTGCTGGCCGACGAACATGCCGGCGATGACGATCCCTCGATGTGGCTGGGCTATCTGCAACGTGCCGAGGAACTGGGAAAACAGCACCAAGTGCCGGGTGTCGAAGCCGGCGCGGTCGAGCGCCGCAAGACCCGGGTAGCCGAACTGGTGGAGCAGGCCGAAGCGGCGGTACAGGGTTGGGAGCGGGAACGCGCGGTACTGTTGTACGAGCGCGCGCTGAGCATGGAGCCAGGCGAAGCGGCGTTGGAAAGCGCACTGGCGCGCGCACGCAATATCGGCCGCAGCGGCTTCGCCTTCCATGACGGCAGCGGCGCCCGGCGCGGGCCGGAAATGGTTGTGGTCGGGAAGCTGGCCTTCAGCCGCACGCCGGTCACCCGTGCGCAGTTCCAGCGTTATTGGGCGGCTGCCGGCGAGCAGCGCTTCGGTGCCAGCCTGCCAAGCTGCCGTGACCGGGAATCGCTGTTCCGCAGCCGCAGCCATACCTTCCTTTCACCCGGTTTCAGCCAGGCCGACAACCACCCGGTCGTCTGCGTCAGCGCCGCGATGGCCGATGACTACGCGCGCTGGCTGTCGCAGGGCAGTGGCAAGGTCTACCGGGTGCCGGCCAGCGCCGAACTGCTCGCAGCCGGGGTTGGTTTCGCCGATGACTGCACCGCCAATGTGCGTGATGCGGCCTACCGCGCGCAGTTCGGCGGGCGTGACGCGCTGGCCTGCAATGACGGCCACGCTGCCACCTCGCCGGTGAGCGCCTTCCGCGCCGGACGCGGCGGCCTGCGCGATCTGGGCGGCAATGTGCGTGAATGGAGTGCCGATTGCGTCGGCGGTGCCTGCCGCGAACGCATCGTGGTGGGCGCCAGCTGGCACTCGCCACGCGGTGATGGCGGGGCGCAGTCCTTCCCGGCAGACACCGGATTCAATACCATCGGCTTTCGTGTCGTGCGGCAAATCGAATGAAGGGTTCCGGATGAAACTGTTTTTCCCCAATGGTGAACACCCCCAGGTGCTGCTCGGAGCGGGCAGCCAGGAGGTGGGTAGTGCGGCCGGCCTTGCGGTGGTCCTGACCGCGTCCGATGTGCTGGAGCGGCACGCCGAACTGGTGCGCCAGGGCGAGGAGGTCACGGTGCGTGCGCTGGCGCCGGAGGCCAGCATCAGCGTCAATGGCCAGCCATTGGCCGACCACGGCACCGGCTCGTTGCGGGCTGGTGATCTGGTGACGTTCGGCAGCGTGCAGGCGCGCGTAGTGGAAGTGGAGAAGGCCGGCCTTGCCGCCGCGCCGCCGCGTCCGCAGCCGGTCGATGACATCAGCGCCACGCGGGTGCGGGTGGCAGTGCCGCGCTTCGTGCTGCGCGGTGTATCCGGGGCGGCTTTCGGCAAGACCTATCCGGTCATGGCGCAGCAGGTCATCGGGCGCCAGTCCGATTGCGACATCGCGGTGCCGAGCGAGGAAATTTCGCGCCGCCATGCGCAGGTGCGGCCGGTGCCGGAGGGCCTTCAGGTTGAGGATCTGGGCTCGTCCAACGGCACCTTCATCAATGGCAAGCGGGTGCAGCAGGGCTTGCTGAAGCCGGGCGAGGAGCTGCGCCTGGACAATATCCGCTTCCTGCTGGTGGCGCCCGGTGCGGAGATTCCGCAGGTCTCGCGCCTGGCCAAGGAGCAGGAGCCGGTGGCAAACGAAAAGACCGGTTCGGCGATCGGCTGGATTGCCGCCACGGTCGCGGCGCTGGCCGCAGCCGGTGCGGCAGGCTATTACCTGTTCCTTGTCTGAGCCAGGGCCAGCGCAGGCCCGACCTGTGTCCGGAAACCCGGAGGCGGGCTGCATCTTCTGCGCGATCCTGGATGGTCGCGCAGAAGCCAGTTTCGTGCATCGCGACGAGCTGTGTTCGGCCTTCATGACGATTGAGCCAGTCAACGCGGGGCATGTGCTGGTGGTGCCCAATGCCCATGCCGACAACCTGCTGGACATGCCGCCGGCCACGGCGGCGCGGATGATGCAGGTGGCGCAGAAGGTGGCGGCGGCGTTCTTTCCCGCCGGGCTGGGCGGCGAAGGCTTCAATCTGATGATGTGTAATGGCGAGGCCGCCGGGCAGACGGTGTTTCACGCGCATCTGCATGTCAGTCCGCGCCATGCCGGCGACGGCTTTTCGTGGACCTTGCCGGCACACTGCGCGCAGCCGCCCGCGCGCGAACAGCTTGATGCAGTGGCGCTGCGACTGCGTCGGGTGCTGGAAATGGCACCGGATGCTGCGCCAGCAACGGCGGCCAACCTGGACAGCTGACATCCACCGGAGCATCGGCGATCGGTGCGGATTCCTGCCTCAAGATTCCTGCGTCAATACGCGTCGTTGTGGACCGACTGCACGGCGCGGCCGGACGGATCCACGACGTTTTTCAGGCTCGGATCCCAGTCCAGCGCGGTGGCGGTGGAGCAGGCCACGGACGGGCCGCCGGGTACGCACTCGGCCGCGAACGGCTGCGGGAAGTGGCGCTCGAACAGGCTGCGGTAGAAGTACGCTTCCTTGGTCAGCGGGGTGTTGTGCGGGAAGCGGAAACGGGCGCTTTCCAGTTCCTGATCGCTGACCTGCTGTTCGGCGTGGGCCTTGAGCGAATCGATCCAGGAATAGCCCACACCATCGGAGAACTGCTCCTTCTGCCGCCACAGTACCGAATCGGGCAGATAGCCGGCGAAGGCTTCGCGCAGGAACTGCTTTTCGATGCGCCCGCGCTGCTTGCCGGACAGCTTCACTTCCGGGTCCAGCGACATCGCCGCATCGATGAAACCCCGGTCCAGATAGGGCACACGCGCTTCCACGCCCCAGGCCGACATCGACTTGTTGGCGCGCAGGCAGTCGAACAGGTGCAGGTCGTCAAGCTTGCGCACGGTTTCCTCGTGCAGCGCCTGCGCGCTGGGTGCCTTGTGGAAATACAGATAGCCGCCGAACAGCTCATCCGAGCCCTCACCGGAAAGCACCATCTTGATGCCCATCGCGCGGATGCGGCGCGCCATCAGGTACATCGGGGTGGAGGCGCGGATCGTGGTGACGTCGTAGGTTTCCAGGTGGTAGATCACGTCCGACAGCGCGTCGATGCCTTCCTGCACGGTGAAATGCAGTTCGTGGTGCACGGTGCCGATATGCGCGGCCACTTCGCGTGCGGCTTTCAGGTCGGGCGAATCGGCCAGGCCGATGGCGAAGCTGTGCAACTGCGGCCACCAGGCTTCGGTCCTGCCGTCTTCGTCCACGCGCCGGGCGGCGTACTTCTTGGCAATCGCCGCCACCAGCGAGGAATCCAGCCCGCCGGACAGCAGCACGCCGTAGGGCACGTCGCTCATCATGTGGCTGCGCACCGCTGCTTCCAGCGCATGGCGCAGCGCGCCGCGGTCCGAGTCGGCGCCGGCCACGCTGGCGTAGTTGCGCCAGCCCGGGTTGTAGTAGGGGCGCGGTCCGGCTTCGCCGCTGAGCCAGAAATGCCCCGGCGGAAATTCTTTTGCATCGCGGCAAAACTGCGCCAGCGCCTTCAGTTCGGAGGCGACGTGGAAATTGCCCTGTGCGTCGTGGCCGCAGTACAGCGGGATGATGCCGATCGGGTCGCGCGCCACCAGCCAGCGGTCATGCGCGGCATCGCGCAGCACAAAGGCGAACATGCCTTCAAGGCGGTTCAGCCATCGGCCGATCGCTTCGGCGTCGCTGCCGGCACGGTACAGCGGCAGGATCACTTCACAGTCCGAATGGGTCTGGAAATCGTAAGAGGACTCGTGTTCGGCGCGGAGCGTGCGGTGGTTGTAGATCTCGCCATTGACCGCCAGTGCGAGGGCTCCGTCGGCGCTGCGCAAGGGCTGGGCGCCACTGTCCACACCGACGATGGCCAGGCGCTCATGAACCAGGATCGCGCGCGCATCGTCGTAGACGCCGGACCAGTCCGGGCCGCGGTGGCGCATCAGGCGCGATTGCTCCAACGCTTGGGCGCGCAGCGCGGCCGGGTCGGATGTGATGTCGAGGATGCCGAGGATCGAACACATGGCGGCGCGTTGCCTGTTGCGGGAAGTGAGGCCCGATGCTATCAGTCTGCGGGCCGATTGTGCAGTGCGGCATGAAATGGATGAAATCAGGCTGTTTCGGGGCGCAGGGGTGCCCGATAGGCGGCTGGCACGAGGTTCCGTGCGGCGTGCCCGGCATATTCCCCAGCTTTTCGTAGATGAAAAGGAAAGCCGTGCCCGGGTTGCGGCTTTTACGCTCCGAACAGATCGCGTTCGCAGGCCAGCTTCACCGGTGCGAAGCTGCGGCGGTGGTCGGGGCAGGGGCCGTGTTCGCGCAAGGCAGCCAGGTGTTGGGCGGTGGGATAGCCCTTGTGGCGATCGAAGCCGTAGTGCGGGAAACGCTGATGCAGTTCCAGCATCATGCGGTCGCGCGTGACCTTGGCCAGGATCGAGGCGGCGCCGATGGCGGCATCGCGGGCATCGCCGCCGACCCAGGCTTCGGCGGCGCAAGGCAGGTCGGGTGGAATGCGGTTGCCGTCGATGCGTGCCAGTGCTGGTGAAACGGCAAGCCCACGCACGCATTCGCGCATGCCGTGCATCGTGGCCTGGAAAATATTGATCTCGTCGATCAGTGCCACCTCCACCACGCAGATGTGGAAGGCCAGCGCCTGTTCGCGGATTAGCGGAAACAGCGTTTCGCGACGGCGTTCAGTCAGCGCCTTGGAGTCACCGATGCCGTCGATGGGGCGGGAAGGGTCGAGGATCACTGCCGCGACCACCAGCGGGCCGGCCAGCGGACCGCGTCCGGCTTCATCGACACCGGTGATCAGCGCGGACTCATTCATCCAGCAGGCCGGTAATCGCGTCGGTGGCGCGGGCGGATGCATCGCAGCGCAATTGCGCGTGGATCGCGGCAAAGCGCGGCTCCAGCTCGGCGATGCGGGCAGGGCGGGTGAACCAGTCCAGCACGGCGGCGGCGATTTTTTCGGGGGTGCAGTCGTGCTGCATCAGTTCCGGCACCACTTCTTCACCGGCCAGCGCGTTGGGCAGGCTGTAGCGCGCAGTTTTCAGCAGGCCCAAACCCTTGACGATGGCGTAGGTCAGGCCGGAAATGCGGTAGGCCACGACCATCGGGCGCTTGGCCAGCATCGCTTCCAGCGTTGCGGTGCCCGAGGCCAGCAGCACCACGTCGGCGGCGATCATCGCTTCGCCGGCACGTCCGTCGATCAGGTGCAGCGGCACTGGTGACGGGGATTGTTCCAGTGCGCGGCTGATCTCTTCGCGGCAGGCGGCATTGGCGGCGGGCAGTACCACTTCCAGTGCCGGCATGGCTTGGGCGATATGCGGCAGCGCGGCCAGGAACTCCGGCAGCAGGCGCCGGATTTCGCCCAGCCTGCTGCCGGGCAGCAGCGCTAGCACGGGAACATCCGTGCGCAATCCGAGCGCGTTGCGCGCGGCGACGCGATCCGGCTGCATCGGCATCGCATCGGCCATCGGATGGCCGACAAAGCGCGCATCCACACCGTGGCGGGCATAGATCGGCGGTTCCATCGGAAACAGGCACAGCACCCGGTCCGCGCTCCGGCCGATCTTCGCGGCGCGCCCGGCGCGCCAGGCCCAGACCGACGGGCTGACGTAGTGCACGGTGCGCAGGCCGCGCTGTTTGAGCCAGCGTTCCACCGGCAGGTTGAAGTCGGGTGCGTCGATGCCGATGAACACGTCCGGCTGCCAGTCCAGCAGGCGCTGCCGGAAACCCTTGCGCAGTTTGAGCAGGCGCGGCAGGTGGGCCAGCACTTCGGCCAGCCCCATCACGGCCAGTTCGGAACAGTCGTGCCAGGCATCCAGGCCTTCGGCGCGCATTTTCGGCCCGCCGATGCCGGCAAAGACCGCATCGGGAAAACGTTCACGCAGACGTGCGATCAATTCCGCACCCAGCAAGTCGCCGGAGGCTTCTCCCGCGCACAGGGCAATGCGAGGCGCGCGTGTCCGAGTCTCCATTCGCGGATCCCCGATTCCGGCCGTCAACGCAGCAACGGGCGTTCGCTGCCGGCGATGAAATCCAGCATCGATTGCACATCGGTGCTGTTGCTGGCCATGCGGGCCAGTTCCGTCTTGGCATGTTCCAGTTTGGCCTCGCCCATGTACAGCGCACGGTAGGCGCGCTTGATCGCGGCGATGCGATCCGGTTCGAAGCCGCGCCGCTTCAGGCCCTCGGTATTGATCCCGCGCGGGCGCGCGTAGGAGTCCTGCGCCACCATCAGGAACGGCGGCACATCGCCGTTGACCAGCGCCCCCATGCCGATGAAGGCGTGGTCGCCGATGCGGCAGAACTGGTGCACGCCCACAAAGCCGCTGAGGATCACCTGGTTGCCGATGTGCACATGTCCGGCCAGTGTGGCGTTGTTGGAAAAAATGCAGTCGTTGCCGACCACGCAATCGTGCGCGATATGGCAATAGGCCAGCAGCCAGTTGCGGTGCCCGACGCGGGTGATGCCGCTGCCATCGCCGGTGCCGCGGTTGAGCGTGACGAACTCGCGCACCATGTTGTCGTCACCGATCACCAGTTCGACCCGCTCGCCGCGGTATTTCTTGTCCTGCGGCTCGCCGCCGATCGCGGCATGGCCGTGGAACACGTTGCCCGAACCGATCCGGGTCGGGCCCTGCACGCTGCAGTGCGGCCCGAAACGGGTGCCGTCGCCGATTTCCACATCCGGGCCGATCCAGCAGAACGGCCCGACCTGCACGCCCTGGCCCAGCCGCGCGGCCGGATCGACATGGGCACTGGGATGGATCAGCGTGGCGCTGGACATCAGGAATTCCGTTCGGCGCAGAGGATCTCGGCGCAGGCGGCTTCTTCGCCGTCGACCAGCGCGCGGCAGGCGTACAGGCCCATGCGGCGCAGCATGCGCTTCTGTTCCACTTCCAGCACCAGCTGGTCGCCGGGGCCGACCATGCGCGAGAAACGCGCCTTGTCGACCTTGACCAGATAGGACGGATTCGGCTCCTGGGTGTTGTCCGGATTTTCCGATAGGCGCGTCAGCAGACCGCAGGCCTGCGCCATCGCTTCGATGATCAGCACGCCGGGCATTACCGGGTGGCCGGGAAAGTGGCCCTGGAAGAACGGCTCGTTGATCGAAACGTTCTTGAGCGCGGTCAGACGCTGGTGCGGAACCAGCGCGGTGATGCGGTCCACCAGCAGGAACGGATAGCGGTGCGGCAGCAAGGCATTGATGCGGTTGACATC
Source organism: Denitratimonas organivorans (assembly GCF_037478135.1). NCBI lineage: Bacteria > Pseudomonadati > Pseudomonadota > Gammaproteobacteria > Lysobacterales > Lysobacteraceae > Denitratimonas > Denitratimonas organivorans. The sequence goes on along the minus strand of NZ_JBBHDV010000005.1, from coordinate 97,205 downwards.
GACGGGCAGGTCGACGGCCGGAGCGGTCTGGGTGGTCAAATGGAAACTCCTTGGCGCGGGCCCGGACAGCCGGCCGGGCGGGCCGCGCATGATCGCATGCACCCGCATCGGCTTCCAAACCCGTGTTGTCGTATTGTCTGCTGCAAGCCGCGGTGGCGTGTGGTGGCGATGCCGCGCGCCGTGTCCGAACGGATCAGTCGCTGTTGCTGTCGCGGCTGCGGCGGGCGGAACGGTCGAGACGATTGAGGCGTGCCAGGGTGCGGTGCCAGCTGCGGGCTTCACGTGCCGGAATCGTGGCGCTGTAGACGCCGGGTTGTGTGATGGACTGGGTCACCAGGCTCATCGCCTGCACCGTGACCTTGTCGGCGATCGCGAGATGCCCGGCAACCCCGGCACCGCCGCCGATCAGGCAATAGCGCCCGATCCGGGCCGAGCCGGCCACCGCGACGCAGCCGGCCATCGCGGTATGTGCGCCGACCACCACGTTGTGGGCGATCTGGATCTGGTTGTCCAGGCGCACATCCTCTTCCAGCACGGTGTCATCCAGCGCGCCCCGGTCGATGGTGGTGTTGGCGCCGATTTCGCAGTCGTCGCCGATGCGCACGCCGCCCAGTTGCGGCACCTTGATCCAGCGGCCTTCGTGCATGGCCAGGCCGAAACCGTCGGCGCCCAGCACCGCGCCCGGATGAATACGCACACGCCGCCCCAGCCGCACGCGCTTCACCAGCGTGACACGCGCTACCAGTTCGCAATCTGCGCCAACTTCGCAGTCCTCGCCGATGCTGCATCCCGGGCCGATGCGCGCGCCGGCGTGGATCCGGCTGCGCGCGCCGATGCTGACATGCGGGCCGATACTGGCGTCGGTGGCGATCTGCGCATCGGGCGCGATCACGGCGCTGGGATGGATGCCTGCGACAAAGGCTTCGCGCGGTTCGAACAGCTCGGCGATGCGTGCGAACGCGGTATAGGGATCGCGCGCCAGCAGCGCGTTGCCGCTCCAGTGCCCGGCATCCTCGGCGCGCAGCACCAGGGCGCCAGCGGCGCAGTGCGCCAGTTCGCGCCGATAACGTGGGTTGGCAAGAAAGCCCAGATGCTGCGGGCCGGCATTGGCCAGCGTTGCCACGCCGTGTACCGCGTGCTGCGGATCGCCGTGTACTTGCAGGTCGAAGCGTTCGGCCAGGGCCTTGAGGGTGAAAACGGTATGCGTCATGTCAGCGTCCCGGGGCCTGTTGGCGGCGCAGCCGGGCCAGGATGTCGTCGGTCAGGTCGATACGGCCGCTGACGTAGGCCACCGGGCTGGTCAGGATCAGGTCGTAGCCCTGTTCGCGGCCATGTTCGGCGATGGCGTCGTTGATCGCCGGCCAGGCGTTGTCGGTTTCCTCGTCGACACGGCTGGCCAGTTCCTCGCGCAGGCGCTGGCGGGTGCGTTCGATCGAGCGGCGCAACGAGTCGGCCTGGCGGGTGAGTGTGGCCTGTTCGTCGCTATCGCTGCTGCGTTCGATGCGCTGTTCCAGTTCGGCCAGGCGCGCGTTGTCCACGCGCAGGTCGGCGTCACGTGCGTCGAACTCACGCTGCAGCCGGCTGCGCGCCTCCAGGATCTGCGGGGCCTGGCTCAGCAGCCGCTGCATGTCGACGTAGCCGATCCGGGTGCTGCCCTGGGCCTGCGCCGCAGGCGCCATCAGGCACACGCACAGCAACAGCACCAGCACCGAGATCGGCCGGTACCGCTGGAGTGCTCGTGTGAGGGCGGATGCTGGCATGCACGGGACTCCCGGTCGCCTCCGCGGCTCAGAACTGGGTGCCGAACGAGAATTGCAGGCGTTCGGTCCGGTCGTCGCGATCGGTCAGGAACGGGTAGGCCAGGTTCAACACGATCGGGCCGACCGGGGCCTGCCACTGCAGCGAGACACCGACCGAGGCGCGGTATTCGCGGAACTCGAAATCGTCGGCATCGCGGTAGACGTTGCCGAAATCCAGGAAGGCCGACAGGCGGGTCTGGTCGGTGTCGAACAGGGTCGGAAAGATGGCCTCGATCGTGCCGGTGGTCTTCAGCGCACCGCCCAGTGCCTGGCGATAGTTGCTCAGCGCGCTGGTGGCATACGGGCCGAGGGTGTTGTCCTCGAAACCACGGATCGAGCGCACACCGCCAGCGTAGAAATTCTCGAAGAACGGCAGGCCGTCTGCCACCACGGTGCGCACCAGATTGCCGTCCTCGTCGTAGATTTCACGCGTGACCCGGTCGCCGTAGCTGTCGCCGTAGCCCAGCTCGAAATTGGTCAGCAGCACCAGGGCGCGATGCACCGGCCAGTAGCGCGCGTATTGGTAGTTGAGCTTGTAGTACTCGACCGTGGAACCGGGCAGGGTCAGCTCGGCGGCCACGCGCTGGTACGAGCCGCGGGTCGGGTTCCAGTAAGCGTTGCGCGAGTCGCGTGCCCAGGACAACTCGCTGCGCCAGGCGTTGAAGGTGCGGCGGTCGAGCGCATCGATATAGTCGATGATCGGCTGCGGCGTGACTCCCCAGGCCGGCGTGATGGTGTTGAAGTCGATGCCGAAGCTCAGGCCCACGGTATCGGTTTCGGTCAGCGGCAGGCCGAACACCGCGCGCGCCATGCCGCTGTCGGCGTAGTAGCTGGCGATGTTGAAGTCGCTGTAGTCCGACTCGCTGTAGGACAGGTTGTAGCCGACCGAGATGCCGTCGCGGGTGAAGTAGGGATCGAAGTAGCTGACGTCGAAGCGCTTGGAATAGTCGTTGTTCTGCACCGCCACGCCGACCCGGTTGCCCGTGCCCAGGAAGTTGTTCTGCGACACCGACAACGAGGTGATCAGACCGGCCAGCTGCGAATAGCCCAGGCCGATCATGAAGTTGCCCGACGTGGTTTCGGTGACGTTGAAGATCACATCGACCTGGTCGTCGGTGCCGGGAACGGCCGGGGTTTCGATTTCCACATCGCTGAAGAAGCCCAGCCGGTTCAGGCGGATCTTGGAGCGGTCGATCGCGGCCTGCGAGTACCAGCTGCCTTCGAACTGGCGCATCTCGCGCCGCAGCACCTCGTCGGCGGTGCGGGTATTGCCCTTGAACTGCACCTGGCGCACCTGCACGCGCTTGCCCGGTTCAACGAAGAAATTGATCTTGACGGTGCGCCCCTCGCGGTCAACTTCCGGCACCGGGGTGACGTTGGCGAAGGCGTAGCCGATGTTGCCCAGCAGCGCCATCATGTTGTCCGCGGTGATTTCCAGCAGGCGGCGCGAGAAGGTCATGCCGGGACGGACCAGCACCAGGCGCTCCATTTCCTCGACCGGGATCACCGTGTCACCGGTGACGATGGCCTCGGAGATCGAATAGACCTCGCCTTCGCGCACGTTGGTGGTCAGATAGACATCGCGCCGGTCCGGGCTGATCGAGACCTGGCTGGATTCGATGTCGAAATCGACATAGCCGCGATCCAGGTAATAGGAATTCAGGGTTTCCAGGTCGCCGGAGAGCTTTTCGCGCGAATACTGGTCGTCGCGCCGGTACCAGGACAACCAGTTGCTCTCGTCCGATTCCCAGCCCTTGCGCAGTTCCTTCTGCTCGAAGGTCTCGTTGCCGACGATGTTGATGTGGCGGATCTTGGCGGCCTTGCCTTCCTTGATGTCGATCTGGATATCGACGCGGTTGCGGTCCAGTGGCGAGACCGAGGGCTGGATCGAGACGTTGTACTTGCCGCGGTTGTTGTAGGCGCGGGTGAGTTCCTGCACCACGCGGTCCAGTTGCAGGCGGTCGAAGGTTTCGCCTTCGGCCAGGCCGATTTCCTTCAGGTTGCGGGTCAGCTCCTCGCTCTTGATGTCCTTGTTGCCGATCAGCGTGATCTTGTTGATCGCCGGACGTTCGGTCACGGTCACCACGAGGATGTCGTTCTGCCGCTCCAGCTTCACATCGTTGAAGAAGCCGGTGCGGAACAGGGCGCGGATGGCACGGGCCGCCGTGGCCTGGTCGACTTCGTCGCCGCGCTGCAGCGGCAGGTAGGTGAACACCGTGCCGGCCGAGATGCGTTGCAGGCCATCGACGCGGATATCGCTGATGGTGAACGGTTCCAGGCTCTGCGCGTGGAGCGGCGAAGCAAGCGCCAGTGAGGTGAGCAGCGGGACGATGGCGATACGCTTCATCATGACATCCGGAAAAAGGCGGCGCCGTAGCGCTGCACGTGGTGGGCAGAAAGGCAAGGAACAACGCGCCGCGGCGAATGTGCCACGAACGCGGGGCAATGGGCGAGGATCATGGGGAATGGTCTTCGGGCAGGGGATTCATCGGCTCGTCGGCGCCACGCAGCGGATCAGGACGACACCAGGTGCAGGATGTCGTTGTAGAACGCCAGGCCCATGAGCCCTGCCAGCAGGACCATGCCCACGAACTGGCCGGCGATCATTGTACGTTCGCTGACCGGACTGCCCTTGATCATTTCGATAAGGTAATACAGGAGGTGACCGCCGTCCAAGATCGGGATCGGCAGCAGATTCATGATGCACAGGCTCAGGCTCAGCATCGCCAGGAAGGACAGGAACCAGGCCAGGCCCATCTGCGCCGAGGCATTGGCGTACTGCGCGATGGTGATCGGCCCGTTGATGTTGTCCAGCGATACCGCGCCGCGCACCATGCGCCAGATGATGCCCAGCGTGGCGCTGGCCAGACGGCCGGTTTCCTCGAACGCGGCGCCGAGCGCCTGCAGCGGGCCGAAGCGCAGCAGAGCGTCATGTTCGGCGCTCATCGCCGGTGCGGAAATACCCAGCAGCCAGCGCGGCTGTTCGCCGCTGCTGTCCAGTTGCGGCTGGATGCGGGCTTCGTGGCGTTGGCCGTCGCGTTCGTAGAGCACCAGCAGTGGCGCGTTTTCGCCGGCCTGGACCTGCACCTGCGGGCCGATCTGGTCCCAGCTGCGCAAGGACTGGCCGCCAATCGATACCAGGCGGTCGCCGCCACGCAGGCCGGCCTGCGCCGCAGCGCTGTCCGGTGCGACGCCGCCGACCACCGGGTCGAGCAGGAACTGGCGCGGCACGATGCCGATCTCGCGCAGCGCGCGGCCCGGTGCGGGTGCCTCGGTGAAACCGCCCAGGTCCATCTTCAACTGCGCGCTGTCGCCGTTGCCGCGCATGACGTCCAGCGTGACCGGACGGCGGTCGATCGCGGCCGTGGCCAGCGCGATCTGGGCGTGCGTCCAGGTATCCATGCGCTCGCCGTCGATCGCCAGGATGCGGTCGTCCGGGCGCAGGTCGGCTTGTGCCGCCACACCCTGCACCTGGCCGACCAATGGCTGGAAATCAGCCTTGCCGATCACGAACATGGCCCACAGGAAGGCCACGCACAGGATCAGGTTGAACAGCGGCCCGGCCGCGACGATGGCAAAACGCTGGTAGACGCTCTTGCGGTTGAAGGCCTGGTCGAGCAGCACCGGCGGTACATCGGCCTCGCGCTCGTCCAGCATCCGCACATAGCCGCCCAGCGGAATCCAGCCGATCACGTACTCGGTACCGTCGCGGCCGACACGACGGAAAATCGGGCGGCCGAAGCCGACCGAGAAGCGCAGCACCTTGACCCCGCAGCGCCGTGCGACCCAGTAATGGCCGAACTCGTGGAATGTAACGAGGATGCCGAGGCTGACGATCAGCCACCAGATCCAACCTGCGTACTGGAACATCCGTGCTATGCCTCGCTACGTGTCAATTCGTCCGCCAACCGGCGGGCGCGTGCATCCAGGTCCAGCAGGAAAGCCAGATCGCCGTGGCCGCGTTCCTGCAATTGTGCCAGCGTGGACTCCAACACGGCGGGAATCCCAAGGAAACGCAACCGGCCCTGAAGAAAGGCTGAAACCGCGACTTCGTTGGCGGCGTTGAGCACGGTGGTGGCGGCCGGGCCTGCGATCAGCGCCTGTCGGGCCAGACGCAGGCAGGGGAAGGCGGACTCGTCCGGAGGCTGGAAATCCAGCCGCCCGATCGCGGCAAGATCCAGCGCCGGCACGCCGGCCTCGATCCGTTCCGGCCAGGCCAGGCCATAGGCCAGCGCGGTGCGCATGTCCGGGTTGCCGAGCTGGGCGAGGGTGGAGCCGTCCACATAGTCCACCAGCGAATGCACGATGCTTTGCGGATGCACCACCACGTCGATGGTCTCGGGTGCGGCATCGAACAGCCAGTGTGCCTCGATCACCTCCAGCCCCTTGTTCATCAAGGTGGCCGAATCGACCGAAATCTTGCGGCCCATGCGCCAGTTCGGGTGCGCGCAGGCCTGTTCGGGCGTGATGCCTTCCAGCTGCGTCCGGCTCCATCCCCGGAACGGCCCGCCCGAGGCGGTCAGCACGATGCGCCGCACGCCCGGCCGCGCGGCGGCGCCGATGGCGGTTTCGCCGGCCGGGCAGGGCAGGCACTGGTAGATTGCGTTGTGCTCGCTGTCCACCGGCAGCAGTTGTGCACCGGATTCGGCCACCGCCTGCATCAGCAGCGCGCCGGCCACGACGATGGCTTCCTTGTTGGCCAGCAGGATGCGCTTGCCGGCTTTTGCTGCCGCCAGCGTGGAACCCAGTCCGGCGGCGCCGACGATGGCCGCGACCACGGTATCGCAGGCATCCGAACCTGCGACATCGGCCAGTGCCTGCGCGCCCGCCATTGCGCGGGTGTCCAGTCCGGCATCCGCCAGCTTGTCCCGCAAGGCGGCGTAATGCGCCTCGTTGGCGATGATCGCGATGTCCGGCCGGAAACGCAGGCACAGCGCGACCAGTTCTTCCACATTGTCATGCGCACTCAGCACGCTGGCGCGGAAGCGCGCCGGATGGCGTGCGACGACATCCAGGGTGCTGCTGCCGATCGAGCCGGTGGCCCCGAGGACCGCAATCTGTCTCACAGCCCGAACCATGCCTTGAAGGTGGCGAACACCGGCAGCGCCGCCAGCAGGCTGTCGATGCGGTCAAGCACACCGCCATGGCCAGGCAGCAGCGAACCGGAATCCTTGGCCCCGGCCTGGCGCTTGATCAGGCTTTCGAACAGGTCGCCCAGCACCGATGCCAGCCCGGCGATCAGGCTGACCGCGATCAGGGTGGGCAGTTGCGGCAGCACCACGCCCAGCAACGGCGCCATCAGCATCGACAGCACTACCACGCCGAACAGGCCGCCCCAGAAACCGGCCCAGGTCTTGCCCGGGCTGATCGAAGGCGCCAGTTTCGCGCCACCGAAACGCCTTCCGGAAAAATACGCGAAGGTGTCCGCGGCCCATACCAGCAGCAGGCCATGCAGTGCCCACAGCGCGCCATCATCGTGCAGCAGCGCGAACGCGCACCAGGCCGGGATCGTCAGCAGCGCGCCCACGCCCAGCTTGAGGCTGCGGTTGCCCACGGTATCGGCCTTGCCGAATGCGGGCCTGCGCAACCACGCCAGCGCCGCCAGCCACCAGGCCACACCGGTCAGCACCACCCATGGGAACAGTTCCTTCCAGCCATACCAGGCCAGCCAGGCCATCGCGGCGGCATGCGCAAGCAGGATCAGCGCGCGCCCGGTCGGACTGGTGATGCCGACCAGCCGGGTCCATTCCCACAACCCGCCCAGCAGCGCTGCGGCGATCAGTGCCATCAGCACCGCCGGCGGCAGCCACAGGATGCAGGCCAGTACCACCGGCGCCAGCAGCAGCGCCGTGATCACGCGTTGTTTCATGCAGGAGATTCCTGTGCCAGTTGCTCGGAGATCATGCCGAAGCGGCGTTCGCGCCGGGCGAAGTCCTTCAGTGCCAGATGCAGGGCGGCACGGTCGAAATCCGGCCACAGGACCTCGGTGAAATACAGCTCGCAGTACGCCAGCTGCCAGAGCAGGAAATTGCTGATCCGCAAATCACCGCCGGTGCGGATGAAAAGATCCGGTTCGGGCAGATCATGCAGGCTGAAGAACGAGCCCAGCCGGGCTTCGTCGATGTCGTCGGGTGCCAGACGACCGGCCAGCACCTCGTGCGCCGCAGCGCGCGCGGCCTGCACGATGTCCCAGCGCCCGCCATAGTTGGCTGCGATGCACAGCGTCAGTTGCCGGTTGCCGGCGGTCAGGGTCTCGGCGCGGGCCATGCGGGTCTGGATATCCGGGCTGAACGCGCTGCGCTCGCCGATGAAGCGGATACGCACGCCGCGACGGTGCAGTTCATCCACTTCGCGATCCAGTGCACGCAGGAACAGCTGCATCAACGCCCCGACTTCCTCGGCCGGGCGGCGCCAGTTTTCGCTGGAGAAAGCGAACAGCGTCAGCGCCTGGACACCTTTCTCAAGGCAGGCATCGATGCAGATGTTGACCGCACGTGCACCGGCGCGATGACCGATGCTGCGCGGGCGATGGCGTGCCTTGGCCCAGCGCCCGTTGCCGTCCATGATGATCGCGATATGGCGCGGGGTGGGGGAATCGGGAGTCGGGAGTGGGGAGTCGTTCAAGAGCAGTCCAGGCACCTTTGGGCAAGCAGTGAAATGAGGAAGGCGATGGGGCGATTCCCCATTCTCCATTCCCTATTCCCGGACCATCACACCGCCATCAGCTCGTCTTCCTTGGCCTTGACCACGCCGTCGACTTCCTTGACGAAGCGGTCGGTCAGCTTCTGGATTTCCTCCTCGGCACGGCGCTCGTCGTCTTCGCTGATCGATTTGGCTTTCTGCAGTTCCTTGATCTGCTGGATGGCGTCGCGGCGCACGTTGCGGATCGCGACCTTGGTGTTTTCACCTTCGCCATGCACGTGCTTGCCCAGTTCGCGGCGGCGCTCTTCGGTCAGTGCTGGCAGATTGATGCGGATCACGGTGCCGGCGGTGTTCGGGGTCAGGCCCAGGTCGGAGGCATAGATGGCTTTTTCCACTGCCGCGATCATGCCTTTTTCCCACGGCGTGATGGTCAGCGTGCGGGCATCGCTGACCGCCACCGTGGCGACCTGCGACAGCGGCATGTCCGAGCCGTAATAGGCCACCTTCAGGTTGTCCACCAGCGCGCTGTTGGCACGGCCGGTGCGCACCTTGGTCAGTTCGTGGCGAAGCGCGTCGATCGACTTGGCCATGCGTTGCTGGGTGTCATTCTTGATTTCGTTGAGCATGGGCCGGATTCCGTTCTCTTTGCAGGATGGGTAATCGGAAATTATAGGCGAAAGCGGCCATCGTCCGCGCCGCAGTGCAGCGAAGCGGCTCCAGCCCTGCTGTGGACGCGGTGCTGCAGCGCTGGCACGATGGCCGGTTCACGCCACCGCGGCGTGCCGTCTGATGAACACCGAGAACTGCAACATGAGTCAATTGCCCGCCTGCCCAGAATGCGCTTCGGTCTACACCTACGAGGACCGGGGTCTGTACATCTGCCCGGAATGTGCGCACGAATGGTCGCCACAGGATCCCGCCGACAGCAGCGGTGCAGGTGGAGATGAGCGCGAGATCCGCGATGCGAACGGCACCGTGCTGGCCGACGGCGATACGGTGACCGTGATCAAGGATCTGAAGATCAAGGGCTCATCGCAGGTGGTGAAGGTCGGCACAAAGGTGCGCAACATCCGTCTGGTGGATGGCGATCACGATATCGATTGCAAGATCGACGGTATCGGCGCGATGAAGCTCAAATCCGAGTTCGTGCGCAAGGCCTGATGCCGCGGTGCGCCGGCAGGCCGCCGGCGCAGGAAAGAGAGTGCTTCAGTCGTTGCGGCCGTGCACCAGGGTGCCGATCGCCGCGCCCTGCACAATGCGCTTCAGGTCGCCCGGGCGGGTGATGTCGTAGATCCGCAGCGGGATGCCGGAATCGCGGCACAGCGCGATCGCAGCGGTGTCCATCACCTGCAGATCACGTGCGATCACATCGTCGTAGGACAGCGTTTCGAAGCGGCGTGCGTCCTTCTTCTTCTTCGGGTCGGCGTCGTACACGCCGTCGACCTTGGTGGCCTTGAGCAGCAGGTCGGCGCCGATTTCCACCGCCCGCAGAGCGGCGGCCGAATCGGTGGTGAAGAACGGGTTGCCGGTGCCGGCGGCGAACAGCACGATGCGGCCCTTTTCCAGATGCCGGATCGCGCGGCGCCGGATGTAGTCCTCGCACACGGCGTTGATCTTGATCGCGCTCATGACGCGCACGCTGGCACCCAGCTGTTCCAGCGCATCCTGCATCGCCAAGGCGTTGATCACGGTGGCCAGCATGCCCATGTGGTCGCCGGTGACGCGGTCCATGCCGGACGAGGCCAGGCCGGCGCCGCGGAAGATGTTGCCGCCACCGATCACCAGGCCGACTTCGATGCCATCGTCCTGCAGCTCGATGATTTCGCGAGCCAGGCGCACCAGCACCTCGGGATCGATGCCGTAATCCGCATTGCCCATCAGCGCCTCGCCGCTGAGTTTGAGGAGGATGCGGCGATAGGGCGCGTTGGCGGCGGTCATGGGAGGCTCCAGCGGGACAAAACGGCGAAATTGTAGCCGGTGGCGGGCGCGGCGGCACCCTGCCGGGAAACCGGCGTTCGGCTTGCATGCAAACAACGCGGCCGGCGTGCGGCGCCGGCGATGGCGGACAAGGAAAGGCCGCGGATGACCGCGGCCTTTCCGGTGTTGCAAGGGAAGGACGGAATCAAACCAGGCCGGCCTGCTTCATCACCTCGGCAGCGAAGTCGTCTTCCTTCTTCTCGATGCCTTCGCCCACGACCAGGCGCTGGAACGACAGCACTTCGGCGCCTTCCTTCTTCAGCGCCTGCTCCACGCTCATGTCGGTGTCCAGCACATAGGCCTGACCGGTGAGGCTGATTTCGGCCAGGGTCTTGTTGAGCTTGCCGCTGATCATCTTTTCCTGGATTTCGGCCGGCTTGGCCTTGTCCTTGTCGCTCATCTGCGCCAGCGCGATTTCCTTTTCCTTGGCCACAAAGTCGGCCGGAGCATCGGCCGGGGTCAGGTACTGCGGATTCATCGCGGCGATGTGCATCGCCAGGCCCTTGGCCAGTTCGGGTGAACCGCCCTTGACGTTGACCAGCACGCCGATGCGGCCGCCGTGCACGTAGCTGCCGACGTTCTGGCCATCGGCCAGCACCGCCAGGCGGCGCACCTGCACGTTCTCGCCGACCTTGGCGATCAGTGCGGCGCGGGCTTCCTCGACGGTGTTGCCGTCGGCCATGCGGGCGTTCTTCAGCGCGTCGACATCGGCGGCGCCGCTGCTGAGGGCAACCTGGGCCAGCTCATTGCTGTACTGCAGGAAGTTCTCGTCCTTGCCGACGAAGTCGGTTTCGCAGTTGACCTCCACCAGCACGGCGCGGGCGCCATCGGCGGCGGTGCTGATGCGGCCTTCGGCGGCGACGCGGTCGGCCTTCTTGTCGGCCTTGGCCAGGCCGGTCTTGCGAAGGTGTTCCATTGCCGCTTCGATGTCGCCGTTGTGTTCGACCAGTGCCTTCTTGCACTCCATCATGCCGGCGCCGGAGCGCTCGCGAAGTTCCTTGACCAGGGCGGCGGTGATTTCCATGACTACCTCGGAATGTTCTGCGTGAATGTGCGCGGCGGCCGTGGCCGCCGCGCGTTGGCGGGCCAGTGTGCGTGGCCCATGTGACGTGCTTGCGGCTTATTCGGCCGCGGGTGCCTCGGCAGCAGGTGCTTCGGCGGCGGGCTCTTCGGCAGCCGGAGCTTCAGCGGCAGCTGGCGCATCCGCAGCCTTGGCAGCGCGCTTGGCCGGTGCCTTCTTGGCCGGGGCGCGGCCACGCGGGGCGGCCTTGCGGGCCTCGCCTTCATCCTGGCGGGTGACCGGGTTGCCCTGTTCGTCCAGCTCGATGAACTCGTCTTCACCCGAAGCCATGATCGGCGCGGCGGACTTGCCTTCCAGCACCGCGTCGGCGGCGGCGCGGGCATACAGCTGCACCGCACGGATGGCGTCGTCGTTGCCCGGGATCGGGTAATCAACCAGGCTCGGGTCGTAGTTGGTATCGACCACGGCGACCATCGGAATGCCCAGCTTGCGGGCTTCGTCGACCGCGATGTTTTCGTGGCCGATATCGACGATGAACAGCGCGTCGGGCAGGCCGTTCATGTTCTTGATGCCGCCCAGGGACTTCTCCAGCTTCTCGCGCTCGCGCTGCAGGCGCAGCACTTCGTGCTTGACCAGCTTGGCGTGGCTGCCGTCGGTTTCGGCCGCTTCCAGTTCCTTCAGGCGGGCGATCGACTGCTTGACGGTGCGGAAGTTGGTCAGCATGCCGCCCAGCCAGCGGGCCGAGACGTACGGCATGCCGCAGCGTGCGGCTTCCTCGGCGATGGCGTCACGCGCCGAACGCTTGGTGCCGACGAACAGGATCGTGCCGCGCTTCTGCGCCATGCCGGAGATGAAGTTCATCGCGTCGGCGAACAGCGGCATCGTGGATTCGAGGTTGATGATGTGGATCTTGCCGCGGGCGCCGAAGATGTATGGAGCCATCTTGGGGTTCCAGTAGCGGGTCTGGTGGCCGAAGTGAACGCCGGCTTCCAGCATCTGGCGCATGGTGATCTGTGGCATGGGATTTCCTTGATCGCGAAAGGGAGCGCGCCGCGTCGTTGTGCGGGGGATACGCTCCGGGGTTGGGCCTCCACGCGGTGCCGTTGCCGAACCCCGAAGGGCACCCCGGAACGGGAAAAGACCGCGTGTGTGTATTCACCGCTGACGTGCGATGTGGACGGCGCCGGACGGAATGCGCGCGGCAAAGCCCGAGAATTGTAACCGGCAATGGTGCGGACGGCAAACAGGCAGGTGATCACTCCCGAGGCGGGACGCCACCATCGGGCCGCCGCTGGCCGCCGCCGGCCCGGCTGCGCGATAATGGCCGAATGGCAATTTCCATCAAAACCCCCGAAGACATTGAAAAGATGCGCATCGCCGGTCGCCTCGCGGCCGAAGTGCTGCGCGTGGTCGAACCGCATGTGAAGCCCGGCGTCACCACCGCCGAGCTGGACCGCATCTGCCACGACCACATCGTCAACGTGCAACAGGCGATCCCGGCCAACATCGGTTACGGTGGCGGCCACGGGCGCATCCCGTTCCCGGCCACCACCTGCACCTCGGTCAACAATGTGATCTGCCACGGCATCCCGAGCGAATCCAAGGTGCTGAAGGATGGCGACATCCTCAACATCGATGTGACCGTGATCAAGGATGGCTGGCACGGCGATACCAGCCGCATGTACATCGTCGGCAAGCCCTCGGTGCTGGCGCAGCGCCTGGTGGATGTGACCCGCGAGGCGATGTTCCGCGGCATCCGTGTGGTGCGCCCGGGCGCCACGCTGGGCGATGTCGGGCATGCGATCCAGAGTTATGCCGAATCCGAGCGCTTCTCGGTGGTGCGCGAATACTGCGGCCACGGCATCGGCCGCATCTACCACGAGGAGCCGCAGGTGCTGCATTACGGCATGCCCGGTACCGGTGAAGTCCTGCGCGAAGGCATGGTGTTCACGATCGAACCGATGATCAATGCCGGCGCCCGCCATACCCGGCTGCTGCCGGACGGCTGGACCGTGGTGACCAAGGACCGTTCGCTGTCGGCGCAGTGGGAGCACACCGTCGCAGTCACCGGGGATGGTGTCGAAATCCTGACCCGCGTACCGGGCGACGACAACGGCCCATGAACACGCCGGTGCCGGGTCGGGTGGCAGGCGGCGACATCGACGCCTGGAAGCGCACCATGCGCGCGGCGCTGGAGGACAACGAACAACGCCTGGCCGCCGCTTTCGATCAGGACACCGATATCGACCGGCTGCTGGCACAGCGGGCCCAGGCGGTGGATCGTGCCGTGATCGGCGCCTGGATGCTGGGTTTCGAAGGTGCGCCCGGGCTGGCGCTGGTGGCCACCGGCGGCTACGGCCGGGGCGAGCTGTTCCCGTATTCGGATGTGGATCTGCTGGTGCTGGCCGAGGAGGACACCCAGCAACAGTGCCGTGGCGCGATCGAAGCCTGGATCGCGCTGTTGTGGGACATCGGTCTGGCACCGGGGCATGCGGTGCGCAGCGTCGCGCAATGTGTTGCGGCGGCGCGCGAGGATGCCACGATCGCCAGCGCGATCATCGAAGCCCGGCCATTGGTGGGTGACAGTGCCGCGCTGACCCGCCTGCTGGTGGCGATGCGTGGCCCGGGTGTCTGGCCGCCGGCCGAGTTTCTTGCCGCCAAACGGACCGAATGGCGGGCCCGGCATGCGCGCTACAACGACACCGCCTACAACCTCGAACCCAACATCAAGGATGGCCCCGGCGGGCTGCGCGACATCCAGGCGCTGGGCTGGTTGGCCAAGCGCATCTTCGGCGTGCGTGGGCTGGAGGATCTGGTGGCGCTGGGTGCATTGGGCAGCGATGAATACGATGTGCTCGATACCCGCCGCCGCGCGCTCTCGCGGCTGCGCTACGGCCTGCATCTGGTGGCCGGGCGGCGTGAGGAACGGCTGCTGTTCGATTACCAGAAAGCGCTGGCCGCGCGCCTGGGGCTGCACGATGAACACCGCGAAAACCTGGCGGTGGAGCAGATGATGCAGGGTTTCTTCCGCAGCGCCGCGCTGGTGCTGCGGCTGGGCGACCGGTTGTTGCAACGTTTCGATGAAAGCCTGCAAGTGGCGCAGGAACCGGTGCCGCTGGATGAGGAGTTCGTCCGCATCGGCGACAGTCTCGCGCTGCGCGATGTGGACCTGCTGTACCGCCGTCCGACCACGATCCTGCAGCTGTTCCGGGTCTGGCAGCAGCATCCGGAAATCGCCAGCCTGCATTCGGCCACCGCACGCGCGCTGGGCGAGGCGCTGCCACGGCTGGACGAACGCTATCGTGCCGACCCGGGCATCCGCGCGCTGTTCATGCAACTGCTGCGCGATCCGCAGGCGGTGCCGACGCTGGAGCGCATGGCGCGTCTGGGCGTGCTGGGCCGTTATCTGCCGGCTTTCGGGCGCGTTGCCGGACGCATGCAGTACGACCTGTTTCACGCCTATACCGTGGACGAACACACCTTGGCGGTGCTGCGCAATATTGCCAGCTTCGCGCGGCCCGAGTCGGCCGAGCGTTTCGCGCTCGGGCACGAGCTGTGGTCACAGTTGCGCAAGCCCGAACTGCTGCTGCTGGCAGGTCTTTTCCACGACATCGCCAAGGGCCGGGGCGGCGATCATTCGGTGCTGGGGGAACAGGATGCACGCGAGTTCTGCCAGGCGCACGGCCTGTCCGAAGGCGATGTCGATCTGGTGGCCTGGCTGGTGCGCGAGCATCTGACGATGTCGGTGACGGCGCAGCGCAAGGATATTTCCGACCCGGAAGTGGTGTCGCGCTTCGCGCACCAGGTGGGCGAACGCGAGCGTCTGGATTATCTGTACCTGCTGACCGTGGCCGATATCGCCGGCACCAGTCCAAAATTGTGGAATGCGTGGAAGGACCGGCTGCTGGCCGATCTGCATTCGGCCACGCGTTTTGCGCTGCGGCGTGGTCTGGCCAAGCGCCTGCACATCGACGAACGCATCGCCGAAATCCGTGATGCCGCGCGCGTGCTACTGCATGCCGAAGGGCTGGAGGATGCCCTGATCGACCGGCTCTGGGCCGAGTTCCCGAGCGACAGCTTCCTGCGCTATCGCGCCGAGCAGATCGCCTGGCAGACGCGCGGTATCGCCGAGGCCGGCAGCCAGGGCTTGCCGGTGGTGCTGGTGCGCCCGCATGCGCGGCGCGGCGCGCTGGAGGTGTTCGTCTATTCACCCGATCGCGATGGCCTGTTCGCGCATGTCGCGGCCACGCTGGACCGGCTGGGCCTGTCGATCGTCGATGCACGTGTGGTGACTTCGCTCGGTGGCATGACGCTGGATACCTTCCAGGTGCTGGATTCGGAAGTCGATCCGGAGGCGGTTTCGCCCGAACGCCACGCCCGGGACATTGCCCATCACCTGCGCGACAGCTTGCGTGAACCCGGTCCGCAGCGCCCCCCTGCGCGGCGTGCGCTGCCGCGCCAGCTGCGCCACTTCCGGGTGCCGACGCAGATCGAATTTTCCGATGAGGCCCACGGCACGCTGCTGACCCTGGTCTGCAACGACCGGCCCGGCCTGCTGGCCCAGGTTGCGGCGCTGCTGCACCAGCATCAGGTGCGGGTGCATGATGCGCGCATCGCCACCTTCGGCGAGCGGGTGGAGGATTTCTTCCTGCTCAGCGATCAGAGCGACCAGCCTCTCACCGAGGTCCAGTGCGCGGTGCTGGGCGAGGCCATCGCAGACTGCCTGAAGGGCTGATCCCGGGCCGCGTGTGTTGCGCTGCCAGATGGCAAGGTGCTGTACTTGCCATCACACTTGCTGATCGGACTGCGGCAGGCTCCAGACAGGGGCGGATGCATATGTGCGTCCATATTTCCTTTGAATTCAGGGGTTTGCATGATAAAGGCCATCTTGCCGCTGCCTGCTGCGGCGCTGTCTTTCGCATTGTTGTTTTCACCGTTCACGACTGCGGCCACGGCGGCGCCTGATCCGAATTTCATGCTGGATCTGGGTGGGCAGCGTTTCGATCCGCTGGTTGATCCGCCTGCGGCGACGGTCAGCCGCGATGCCGGCGCCCAGCTGCGCCTGGTGCAGTTTTCCGGCCCGATCCAGCCCGATTGGCTGGAGGCGCTGGACCATGCCGGCGCCGAGGTGCTGCAGTACATCCATCCCTACAGCTATGTGGTCTGGGCCGATGCGCAACAGGTGTCGCGTGCCGCGCAGAGCGTGCCGCTGCGTTAGAACGGTGCCTACATCGCCGGATTCGCGCTGTCGCAGGCCAGCCGTGGCCTGGATGCGCAGCCGTATCCGGTGATGGTGATGGCGGCGCGCAAGGCGGATGCGGGCGCGCGCCAGTCGGGCCTGCATGCGCTCGGTGCGAAAATCGAACGCGTCACGCGGCTGGATCAGCATTTCGATCTGCTGCATCTGGAAATCGCCGGCGATCGTCTGGCCGAACTGGCCGCACTGCCGGGAATGTTTGCGGTGCAGCGGATCCAGCCGATTACCGCCGAGGAAGCCAAGCGCGGCGAAAAAAGCCAGCTCTCGGTGGTGGGTGCACATGGCCCGGCGCCGAGCTATACCCTTGTGCCGGGTTATTTCGACTGGCTGGCAGAGTCCGGCTACGACGGTGATGGCGTGGTGGTGGGTATCGTGGATGGTGGCGTGCGCCTGAGCCATCAGGAACTGGTGGGCCGCATGCTGCCGTGTGAAAACAGCGGCATGACCGGTGTGCCGACCTCGTGCAACGTGCTTCCCGACGATCACGGCACGCATGTGGCTGCCGCCGTGGCCGGCATAGGTGCCGGTGCGCTGGACGGCAATGGCTTCCGGCGCGGGCAGGGCGTGGCGCCGGGGGCCAAGCTTGTGGCACAGGATTACGACCCGTTCCTCGGCGGCGGCCCGGGCGGCATGGTGGCCGACGGCATGCTGACCATCTACCGCGAATCCGCGCTCAGTGGCGCGGTGCTGACCAACAATTCCTGGGGGCCGACCGGTTCGCCACAGGGCTACGACATCCCGACCCGGCAGATGGACATGGTGACGCGCGATGCGCTGGAGGATGTGCCGGGCCAGCAGCCGGTGCTGCCGGTGTGGTCGATCATGAACGGCCATGGTGATCGAAATACCGGCACCTGCCGGCCGGCGTCACTGGGTTCGCCGGATGAGGCCAAGAACCTGTTTGCGGTGGGTTCCACGAAGATGCAGTCCGGCGCGAGCCAGACCTCGGCCATGTTCGATATTTCCTCGAACTCGGCGCATGGCGACGCCTGTGATGGTCGCCGCGTTCCGCATATCGTCGCGCCCGGTTGCAGTACCGACAGCGCCACGGCTGGGAGCAATACCGTCTATGGCACGATGTGCGGTACCTCGATGGCCTCGCCGGTGGTGTCCGGCGCGGTGGCGCTGTTCATCGAGAAGTACCGGGATCTGAACGACGGTGCCACGCCCAGCCCGGCGCTGGTGAAGGCCGCGTTCACCGCCGTGGCGCGCGACCTGCACGGCCAGCGCAATGCCGACAACGGCGTCATGGGCCACCGTCCGGACCGTTTTCAGGGCTATGGCCGGCTGGATCTGGATGCGGTGATTAATCCGCCGGAATCGGCGCTGTATTTCGATCAGGAACATGTGTTCCGCGCTTCCGGCCAGCATTGGGAGCCGCAGCTGGTTGCCGCCGATCCGACTCGGCCGGTACGCATCATGCTGGCCTGGACCGATGCGCCCGGCGCCGGCCTGGGCGGCACCACGCCGGCCTGGGTCAATGACCTGGATCTGTTGGTGATCGCGGACGATGTTGTCTATCGCGGCAACGCGATCGGTGATGACGGCTGGTCGGCGGCTGATGGCCAGGCCGATCCGCGCAACAACCTGGAAGGCGTGTTCCTCGGCCCGCATCAGCATACGGGTACGCTGACGCTGCGGGTGGATGCCACCAATGTCGCCGCCAACGCGCTCGATCCCTGGCAGGTCGGGCGTCCGCGTCCGGCACAGGATTTTGCGCTGATCTGCTACAACTGCCGCATGATCGATCTGTTCGGCGACGGCTTCGAGTGAACCGTGGCGGGTCCGGCCTTGCTTGCTGGCCGGATCCGCAAGCTGGCCACATCCTCGACATGAATCGGGCGGTAGGCGAACACGGTCGCGGATATCAAAGCACGGTGGACACGTCCACCCGGTCACGTCCGGCGCGCTTGGCGCGGTAAAGCCGTGCATCGGCCTGGCGCAGCAGGTCGGCGGCGGTGCAGGGCACGCCGGGCGGCACAATGTGCACGCCGATGCTGACCGTCACCGGGATCGGCTGGTGCTCGCATTCGATCGGGCTGGCCGCCATTGCGCTGCGGATACGCTGGGCCAGTTCTACTGCGCTTTCGGAGGTGGAATCGGTCAGCAGGATCGCGAATTCCTCGCCACCGTAACGCGCCAGCAGGGCAGCGGGCAGATCGCGCAGCAGCGCGTCCAGGCGCTGACTGATACCGCGCAGGCAATCGTCGCCGGCACTGTGGCCATGCAGATCGTTGATCGATTTGAAATGGTCCACGTCGATCATCAGCAGCGCGATCGCGCCCTGCATCCGCTGCGGGGCATTGCAGGCGGCCACCAGGCGTTCGTCCAGATGGCGGCGGTTGTAGAGCCCGGTCAGGCCATCGCGGCGGCTGAAATCACGCAGGCGCGCATTGGCCTGTTCCAGCGCCTGCAGGGCGTTGTCCAGTTCGGCAGTGCGTTGCTGCACACGCCTTTCCAGTTCGTCGCGGGCCTGCTGCGCGATCACCTGGTTCTGCCGGGTCAGCAGTTTGATGCGATAGGCCATCGCGAACGCCAGCAGCAGCACTTCCAGGGCCGAGCCGATCTGGATGCCGTATTCGGTCAGCAAGGTGCGCGGCAGCCAACCCAGAATCATCGCGGCGTAGGCGGCGGTGCCGGCCAGCAACGAAACCCAGGCCAGCAGGAAGAAGCGCGCAGGTGGATTGTTCTTCAGGTTCAGCAGCGCCACGCCCAGCACCGCCGCGGCACCGAACAGCGCCAGCAGAGTTTGCAGCCGGATCACGGTTCCGTAGCTGGTCAGCGGGAGCATCAGCAGCAGGGCCAGCGTTGCCAGCAGCAGGTGGCGCAGCAGGCGGTCCTGGCGCGGGGCGTGCTCGGCCAGGGCAAGGAAGCGGCGGGAAAACTGGAAGATCGACATCTGCGCCGCGCCGATCAACACTGGCACCGCGAGGTTGCCCCAGTCCGGATGATCCGGCCACAGATAGGCAAAGGCCAGTCCGTTGAAGCACAGCAGCATCAGGCCGTAGCTGGCGGTGTAGATCGAATACCAGAGGAAGGCGCTGTCGCGCACCGACAGGTACAGGAACAGGTGGTACAGGCCCAGCGCCAGGAAGATGCCGTAGTACAGCCCCAGCACGACACGCGGCTTGAGGCGTTCCAGCACCAGATCGGTGGTCGGCGCCAGGCTCAGCGGCACCAGCATCGTGCTTTCCGAGCGCACCTGCAGCACGAATTCGGCGCGTGCGCCGGGCGCCAGATCAAGCAGCAGGTTCGGATGCAGCAGCGGCAGGTCACGTGAGGAAAACGGCAGGCGGTCGCCAGTTTCCCGCACCGCCGCCGCGATGCCGTCATCGAAACGATGCAGGCGGATATGGTCCAGCAGTGGGTAATGGATGATCAGCACCCGTTGCAGCGGCTGCGGCGTCGTGTTTTCCAGCGCGAAATACAGCCAGACCGTGTCGCGCGTATAGCCCAGCCCGCGCGCATTGTCGTTGCGCAGCGGCAGTTCTCCGTCCAGCGCCAGTTGCCTGACCGTGGCGGCGTCCAGCCGGTGCGCTGCATCGCGTGCGATGGCGGTGTGTGCGTCCAGATTCAATGCCGCAGAGTCATCGTCCAGCCACACCGGCGCCGGCACGGACGCGCGCGCCAGTGCGGGCGCTGCCAGACACATCACCATCAGCCAGAGCGCGAACCCGGCGCCCGGCAGCCGGCGCAGGCGCGTCGATGGCACAAGTGGCAGGGTTCGGCGGGCGATCATGTGGCGGGCAGGTTGGAAGTCGGGTTCGAGTTCAGTGGCATTGGAGGGTGGCAAGCCGCCGTTGATGTGAAGGCGCCACCGGTCTTCGGAACATCCCAGAGGCGCGCGTTTCCGACAAGCCCTTCTCCGGGGAAAACGGCACTGCGTCAAGCTCCTGTGCGGATTACGGCGCCTGGTCAAGCGATATTCATCCGGGGGCTTCGGCGGTCAGTCTGCTGATGCGGCACGCTGCCGATACCCGCCCCGCCGCTGTCGGGCGCGATGGGCTTGCCGGATGTCGGGTTTCATGTTCCAATGTAATAACGCGCTATTACATTGATCCACTTATCCGAAGTGAAACGCCTCCCCACCCGAAGCCCCGAATGCCGCGAACGCGGCCTGGATTCCCTGGTCCAGGCGCTGCTGTCGCTGCGTACCGCGGAGCAGTTGCGCGCGATGCTGATCGACCTGTGCACGCCGGCCGAGATCGAAGCGCTCTCGGACCGCTGGCAGGTGGTCGCGCCGTTGTTGCAAGGCGTGCCGTACCGCGACATCCAGGAGAGTACCGGCGTCAGCGTCACCACCATCGGACGTGTGGCGCGCTGCCTTTCCCACGGCGCCGGCGGCTATATGCAGGCCGCCGATGCACTCGGCCTGCGCCGACATCCGGAGCTCTATCCGCCATCGCATCCGGCCTGAGCGCCGCCCGTCACTTCCTCCCCTTTTCCGGACATCCCATGAAACCACGTGACCGCCTGCGTATCGCGACGCAGAAATCCGGCCGTCTCTCCACGCCCGGGCGTGAGCTGCTGACGCGCTCCGGCCTGTCGTTCCGCGAAAGCCGCGACCGCCTGTTCTGCTACGGCGAAGTGCTGCCGATCGATCTGCTGCTGGTGCGCGACGACGACATTCCCGGCCTGATCGCCGAAGGCACCTGCGATCTGGGTTTCGTCGGCCGCAACGTGCTTGAGGAACTGCGTCTGGGCGAAATCCGCGAAGGCCGCGAACCTGCGTTCGCCGAACTGCGCGCGCTCGGATTCGGCCACTGCCGACTCTCCATCGCGCTGCCGCAGGAACAGGAATGGAACGGTCCGCAGACCCTGGCCGGGCTGCGTATCGCGACTTCGTATCCGAACCTGTTGGCCGACTGGCTGGACAAGAATGGTGTGCAGGCCGAGGTCGTGATGCTGTCCGGCTCGGTCGAAATCGCGCCGCGTCTGGGCAAGGCCGAGGCGATCTGCGATCTGGTGTCTTCCGGCGCGACGCTGGCGGCCAACCAGTTGCGTGAAGTCGCGACGATCCTGCAAAGCGAAGCGGTGCTGGTCGGCCCGGCACAGGCGTTCGCCGACGAGCGCGCGGCACTCGCCGATCTGCTGCTGCGTCGCCTTGATGGCGTGCTGAAGGTGCGCGATGCGCGCCTGCTGTTGTTGCAGACCGACCGCAGCACCCTGGCCGATGTCACCGCACTTTTGCCCGGCGGCGCGCTGCCGACCGTCAGCGTCATTGAAGGCCGCAGCGACGCGCTGGCGCTGCAGGCAGTCTGCGATGGTGAAGTCACCTGGCAGCATCTGGAAGACCTCAAGCGCGCCGGCGCCCGCGCCATGCTGGTGCTGCCGGTCGAACAGATGCTGGCGTGAGGGCGGGGTGATGAAGATTTCCGACTGGAATGCCCTTGACGCCAATCAGCGCAGCGCACTGATGCAACGCCCGGCGCTGGCCGACGATGCCGCGCTGCGCGCCTCGGTCGCCGCATTGATCGCGCAGGTGCGAAGCGAAGGGCAGGCGGCATTGCGTGCGTTGACCGCCCGTTTCGATGGCTGCGAACTGGATGACTTGCGCGTCGACCCCGAGGCCTTTGCCGCCGCCAACGCGCAGCTGTCCGATCAACTTCGTGCCGCGATCCTTGCCGCAAAAGACCGAATCGAGCGCTTCCACGTTGCCGGCATGATGCGGCCCTACGTGCTGGAAACCGCGCCGGGCGTGGCCTGCGAACGGGTCATGCGGCCGATCCAGCGCGTCGGCCTGTACGTGCCGGCGGGTTCGGCCCCGCTGCCTTCCACCGCGCTGATGCTCGGCGTGCCGGCGCAACTGGCGCGTTGCCCGGAGGTCGTGCTGTGCACGCCGCCGCGCGCCGATGGCACCGCCGATCCGGCTGTACTCGTGGCCGCGCAAGCCTGCGGCATCGAGCGCGTGTTCCTGCTCGGCGGGGTGCAGGCGATTGCCGCGATGGCCTATGGCGTGGGCGATGTGCCGCGCTGCGACAAACTGTTCGGGCCGGGCAACAGTTGGGTCACCCAGGCCAAGCAGCAGGTCGCCAACGATCCGCAGGGCGCGGCCATCGACATGCCGGCCGGCCCTTCGGAAGTGCTGGTCATTGCCGATGCCGGCGCGAACCCGGAGTTCGTCGCCGCCGATCTTCTCTCGCAGGCCGAACACGGCCCGGATTCGCAGGCCATCGCGATTTCCGACGGTGCCGCGCTGCTGGAGCAGGTCGCCGCACAGATTGCCGAACAGGCCGCCGTGTTGCCGCGTCAGGGCATCGTGGATCGCGCGCTGGCGCATGCGCGCCTGATCCGAGTGGACGACATCGGCCAGGCCATCGCGATCTCCAACGCCTATGCGCCCGAACATCTGATCCTGTCTCTGCGTGAGCCACGCCGCTGGCTTGATCAGGTCAGCAGCGCCGGCTCGATCTTCCTCGGCGATTACGCACCCGAGGCGCTGGGTGATTACTGCAGCGGCACTAATCACGTGCTGCCGACCTACGGCGCGGCGCGCGCCTGGAGCGGGGTGTCGGTGGCCAGTTTCCAGAAGGCGATCACGGTGCAGGAAGTCACGCCAGCCGGGTTGAAACTGATCGGCCCGGATGCCGTGACGCTGGCCCAAGCCGAACAGCTCGACGCCCACGCCCAGGCAGTATTGCGCCGGCTGGCACGGATCGGAGATGCGGCATGAGCGTGCTGGATCTGCTGCGCCCCGATCTGCGCGCTTTTGCCGGCTATACCTCGGCGCGCAAGACCGGCGTCAGTGGCCGCATCTGGCTCAATGCCAACGAAAGCCCGTGGGCAAACCCGGGTGATGCCGGGGCGCACTGCAACCGCTATCCGGCGCCACAGCCGGAGCCGCTGCGCCAGGCGCTGGCCGAACTGTATGAGGTTCACCCCGAGCAGCTACTGATCGGACGCGGCAGCGATGAGGCCATCGACCTGCTGGTCCGCGCGCTGTGCCGGCCCGAACGCGATGCCGTAGTGACCGCCTCGCCGGTGTTCGGCATGTATGCGGTCAGCGCACGCCTGCAGAACGCGCCGCTGATCGATATTCCGCTGGTTGACGGGCCGCAGGGTTTCGCGCCGGATCTGGCTGCCATCGGCGATGCGGCGCTGGCCGGTGGCGCGCACCTGGTGTTCCTGTGCTCGCCTGGTAACCCTACCGGCGAGGCTATCGCGCTGGCGGATATCGCCGCTCTGGCATCGCGCCTTTCCGACAAGGCCGTGGTCGTGGTGGACGAAGCCTATGGCGAATTTTCCGACCTGCCTTCGGCCACGGCCTTGCTCGGTGCATATCCGAACCTTGCCGTGCTGCGCACGCTGTCCAAGGCGCACGCGCTGGCGGCGGCGCGCATCGGCACCTTGATCGCCGCGCCGGAACTGATCGCGGCGCTGCGCAACTGCCAGGCACCGTATCCGCTGCCCACGCCGTGTGTGGATCTGGCGCTGGCCGGGCTGGCACCGGCGGCGTTGGCACAAACGCGCGAGCGCATCAAACAGATCCGTGCCGAACGCGAGCGCCTGTCTGCTGCATTGGAAATCCTGCCCGGCGTGCGCCGGGTCTATCCCTCGCAGGGCAACTTCCTGCTGGTGCGTTTCGACGATGCACAGGTTGCATTCGACCGATTGCTCGCCGCCGGTGTCGTTGTGCGCGATCAGCGCGCCGCGCTGCAACTGCACGATGCGTTGCGCATCAGCATCGGGTCGCCGGAAGAAAACGAAGCAGTGATCGCCGCACTGTCGAACAACAAGGACGCCACCGCATGACTCGCATTCTGTTCGTTGATCGCGATGGCACGCTGATCGAAGAGCCCGCCGATTTCCAGATCGATGCCTACGAAAAACTGCGCTTCGTGCCTGGCGTGATTCCGGCGATGCTGAAGTTGCGCGACGAGGGTTTCGAGTTCGTCATCGTCACCAACCAGGATGGCCTCGGCACCGAGAATTTTCCGCGCGAGCACTTCATCGGTCCGCATGAATTGATGATGCAGGTGTTCGCTTCGCAGGGCATCCGCTTCCGCGAGGTGCTGATCGACGAGAGCTTCCCGCACGAGAACAAGCCCACGCGCAAGCCGGGCATCGATCTGGTGCTGCATTACCTGCGCGACCGCTCGATCGATCTGGACGGCTCGGCGATGGTCGGTGATCGCGATACCGACATCGAATTCGCGCGGAATCTGGGTATCCGTGGTTTCAAGCTCGGCCCGGGACTGGAAAGCTGGGAATCCATCGCGCACGCGTTGGTCGATGCACCGCGCACCGCTGTGGTCGAGCGCAACACGAAGGAAACCCGGATCCGGGTCGAGCTGGATCTGGATCGCTCCGGCACGGCGGACATCCACACCGGGCTCGGCTATTTCGACCACATGCTCGACCAGATCGGCAAGCACGGAGGCTTTTATCTCGCGCTGCGCTGTGATGGTGATCTGCATATCGACGAGCACCACACCGTCGAGGACAGTGCCTTGGCACTGGGGCAGGCGCTGCGCCAGGCCATCGGCGACAAGCGTGGCATCGGGCGTTATGGTGCGGCCGCGGAACAGGCCGACGAGGCGGGCGGCGGATCCGAGCCGCTGCGCGGCGGCATCGTGCTGCCGATGGACGAAACCCTGGCGCGCGCGGCGCTGGATTTTTCCGGGCGGCCGTACTTCGTGTTCGACGGCGTATTCCCGCGCGAACAGGTGGGCGAGCTGCCGACCGAACTGGTCACGCATTTCTTCCGTTCACTGTGCGAAACCGCCGGCCTGAACCTGCATCTTTCAGTGCGCGGCGAGAACGCGCACCACATGGTCGAGGCCAGCTTCAAGGCCTTCGCGCGCGCCTTGCGCCAGGCCATCGCGCGGCAGGGGAGGGAATTGCCCAGCACCAAGGAGGCCTTGTGATGCGCGTGGCGGTGATCGACGCCGGCGGCGCCAACATCGGCTCAGTACGCTATGCGCTCGACCGTCTCGGCGTGGCCTCGGTATTGACCGCCGATGCCGACGTGATCGTCGCCAGCGAGCGCGTGATCCTGCCCGGCGTCGGTGCGGCGAAGGTGGCGATGGCGCGGCTGCGGGAGCTGGATCTGATCGAGACGATCCGCAGCCTGCAACAACCGCTGCTGGGCATTTGTCTGGGCATGCAACTGCTGTTCGATTCCTCGGAAGAAGGTGAGGTGGAAACGCTTGGTTTGCTGGCCGGTCGCGTCACGAAACTGCCGGAAGCCACCGGAATCCGCATTCCCCACATGGGCTGGAACCAGCTGGCGATCCGACGCGAAAGCCCGCTGCTGGCCGGCATTGAATCCGGTGCTGCCTGCTATTTCGTACACAGCTACGCCGCACCCGTCACGCAGGATTGCATCGCCTCCAGCGCCCACGGCCTGCCGTTCGCCGCCGTCGTGCAGCGCGGCAACGTGGCCGGTGCGCAGTTCCATCCGGAACGCTCCGGCGCGGTCGGCGCACGGCTGCTGCAGAACTTCATCAGGAACCCATCACCATGATCAGTCAACACGTAGCCAGGGTAAGCGCAGTGCACCCGGGGCCGCACAAGGTTCGGGCGTCGTTGATGTCCGCGCCCGCGTTCCTTTCAACGCAACCCCGGGTGCGACTTTGCCTTACCCGGGCTACGCAGCGGCATGGCATCCCGTTCTGTCTCGAACACGCCGGAAACTTCGTCCGGAGCAGCCACGCATGAACGCTCCGAACGCCGCTTCCCCGATTCCCGATTCCCAATTCCCGACTCCCAGCCTCACCATCTACCCCGCCATCGACGTGCGCGATGGCCGCGTCGTGCGGCTCAAACAGGGCGACTACGCGCAGCAGACCGATTACGCGCCGGCACCGCTGCA
This sequence comes from Denitratimonas organivorans, assembly GCF_037478135.1. NCBI lineage: Bacteria > Pseudomonadati > Pseudomonadota > Gammaproteobacteria > Lysobacterales > Lysobacteraceae > Denitratimonas > Denitratimonas organivorans. Next base: position 70,695 of record NZ_JBBHDV010000005.1, on the reverse strand, counting down.
ACTGGCGCAGCGCTACGCGGCCGACGGCGCGCACTGGCTGCATCTGGTTGATCTGGATGCAGCGCGCGATGGGGGCTACACCCTGGCACCGTTGCTGGGTGGGATTGCCGGTAGCACGGCGTTGAAGGTGCAGACCGGCGGCGGTATCCGCAGCGTCGATGATGTGCAGTGCGTGCTCGATGCCGGCGCGGCGCGTGTCGTCGTCGGCAGCCTCGCGGTGCGCGAGCCGGAAACCGTCGCCGGCTGGATCACGCGTTTCGGCGCGCAGCACATCACCATCGCGCTCGATACGCGCCTGATCGAAGACCAATGGCGGCTGCCGCTGCACGGCTGGACCGATGTTTCCGAACGCACGCTGGATGAGTTGGCATTGTTCTACGCGCAGGCCGGTCTGGCGCATCTTCTGTGCACCGATATCGGCCGCGACGGCATGCTGGCCGGGCCGAACACAGCGTTGTACCAGCACCTGTGCGCATTGCTGCCCGGTGTCGCGGTGCAGGCTTCGGGCGGCATCCGTGACGTGGCCGATATCGTCGCCGCGCGCGCGGTCGGTTGCGGCGGCGCGATCCTCGGCAAGGCGCTGCTGGAAGGGCGCTTCGAACTGAAGGATGCGCTGGCATGCTGAGCCGTCGCATCGTGCCCTGTCTGGACGTGCGCGATGGCCGCGTGGTCAAGGGCGTGCGTTTCCGCGATCACGTCGACATGGGCGGCATCGAAGAATTGGCCGCGCGCTACCGCGATGAAGGCGCGGATGAGTTGGTGTTCTATGACATCAGCGCCAGCCCGCAGGGTCGCAGCGTGGATCGCGCCTGGGTCGAGCGCGTGGCGCGGCTGATCGACATTCCGTTCTGCGTGGCCGGCGGCATCCGCAGCGTGGACGATGCGCGCGCCGTGCTGCATGCCGGTGCCGACAAGATTTCGATCAACACTCCCGCGCTGGAGCGGCCGGAACTGATTTCCGAACTGGCCGACGCGTTCGGCGTGCAATGCGTGGTGGTGGGCATCGACAGCCTGCGCGATGCCGATGGCCAGTGGCGCGTGCGCAGCCATACCGGCGACCCGGACGCGACCCGCAGCCATGTGCGCCGCACGCTGGACTGGATTGTTGAAGCGCAGCAGCGCGGGGCAGGGGAGATCGTGCTCAACTGCATGGGTTCGGACGGCGTGCGCACGGGTTACGACATCGAACAGCTCGCCGCCGCGCGTGCGGTGTGCCGGGTGCCGCTGGTGGCGTCCGGTGGTGCTGGTGTCATCGCGCATTTCATCGATGTGTTCCGCCAGGCCGATGTCGATGCGGCGCTGGCCGCCAGCGTGTTCCATTCCGGCGCGGTGGCGATTCCACAACTCAAACGCGAACTGGCCGGCGCTGGCGTGGAGGTGCGCAATGGCGAATGAAATCCTTGCATCGTTCGATCCCGATGCACTGGCCTGGGAGAAGCAGGACGGCCTGCTGCCGGTGATCGTGCAGGACGCGGACAACCGGCGCGTGCTGATGCTCGGCTATATGGACCGCGCGGCGCTGTCCGCGACCTGTGACAGTGGACGCGTCACCTTCTTCAGTCGCAGCAAGCAGCGATTGTGGACCAAGGGCGAAAGATCCGGCCATGTCCTGAAACTTGTCCGCATCGAAACCGATTGCGATGCCGACACGCTGCTGGTGCAGGCACATCCGGCCGGCCCCACCTGCCACCTCGGGCGCGCGAGCTGTTTTCCGGGTGCGCCGCAGGATTTCCTGGCCGGGCTGGATGCCTTCATCACGCAGCGCGAACGCGAGCGGCCGGCAGGCAGCTACACCACCAAACTGTTCGAATCGGGCATCAAGCGCATCGCGCAGAAGGTCGGCGAGGAGGGCGTGGAAACCGCGCTGGCCGCCACCGTGCGAGATACCGAAGAACTCAAGAACGAAGCCGCCGATCTGCTCTATCACCTGATCGTGCTGCTGCGCGCTTCCGGCCTGTCGCTGGCCGATGCGGTGGAGGTGCTGCGCCAGCGCCACGGCGGCTGAAAGCCCGTGATTTTTCACTGCGGTGGTATCGTCGTGGCCTGATCCAGTCCGGGATACGGGAGCGCGATGATGATGGAAGCCGAGTCCAGCGAAGGCCGGGTGGCGGTACTGGTGGACTGCGACAATGTGCAGCCGGAGATCGTCGAACACGCGCTGCGTTTCGTCGCGCAGTTCGGGCGCGTCGTGGTGCGGCGTGGCTACGGCAACCCCGGCACGCTGTCCGGGCGCTGGAAGGATACCCTGGTGGAACTGGCGTTCACCCCGTGCCTGCAATACCAGTACGCCAGCGGCAAGAACACCGCCGACATCGCGCTGGCGCTGGACGCGATGGAGCTGCTGTTCGACGAGCGCGTCGACACCTTCTGCCTGGTCACCAGCGATTCGGATTTCGCCTATCTGTGCCGCAAGCTACGCGAACGCGGCTCGGTGCTGTGTATCGCCGGCGAGGCCAAGACTCCGAAGGCGCTACGCAATGCCAGCGATCATTTCTTCGAATGGTCGCCGGACATGGACAGTGGCGATGACGACAGTGGTGCGCCGGAAAAACCCGAAAGCCGCGCCAGCCTGAAACGCGCCGATAGCGACGACAGCGCCCGCTCCCAATCCAAGCGCCGTCCGCGCCTGATCGTGAACGCGGTCTCGATGCTGGCCGGCGATGCCTCCGACGGCACCGTCGATCTCGGCGCGCTGGGCAATTACCTGCGTCGCACCAACCCCGACTTCAGCCCCAAGACCTACGGCCACTCCGGTCTGCTGGACATGCTGCGCAGCTACGACTTGCTGGAAGTACAGCAGGCCGCGCAAGGGCACTGGCGGGTGGGATTGGCGAAGAAATCCTAGGAGTCCGTGCGGGCTGTTGAAGCCAAGCGTGGACTGCGTGTGGCTGACAACACCGCGCCGCTACAATCTGGAGTACGTTCCGAATCCGACATACGGGCACATTCGTCTCCCCATGGATCACGCCACCCTCGCCACCCTGCGCGACCGCCATCCGGCCTGGCGGCTGCTGGCCTCGCCGCATGCGCCGCTGGTGGCCAGCTTTCTCCGACGCGTTTTCGTGCTGCCGAACGTGCGCACGATGCGCGAGGCCGATCTGGTGCAGGCGCTGGAGGACGATCTTTTCGCCTTGCGCGAACAGTTGGGCGAGGCGGCCTATCCCAAGCGCGCGCAGGATTATCTGAACGACTGGGCGGCACCGGACAAGGGCTGGCTGCGCAAGTTCTACAAACCGGGCACCGATGAAGCGCAGTTCGACCTGACTCCGGCCACGGAAAAGGCGATCACCTGGCTGGTCACCCTGACCGAGCGGCCGTTCGTTGGCACCGAATCGCGCCTGCTGACCCTGTTCGCGCTGCTGGAGCAGATCAGTGCCGGTACCGAGTCCGATCCGGCACGGCGCGTGCAGGAATTGCAGCGCAAGCGGGCGCAACTGGATGCCGATATCGCCCGCGCCCAGGCCGGTGAAGTACCGCTGCTGGACGACACCTCGATCAAGGAGCGTTTTCTCCAGTTCCAACAACTGGCGCGCGAACTGCTCGCCGATTTCCGCGAGGTGGAACACAACTTCCGCCAACTCGACCGCAGCGTGCGCGAGAAGATCGCGCTGTGGGATGGCAGCAAGGGTGAACTGCTGGACAGCATCATGGGTGAGCGCGATGCCATTGCCGATTCGGACCAGGGCCGCAGCTTCCGCGCGTTCTGGGATTTCCTGATGTCCAGCAGTCGGCAGGAAGCCCTGAGCGAACATCTGGAGCGCGCATTGGCGCTGCCGCAGGTGATCGAGCTCAAACCCGAACCGCGCACCCGCCGCATGCACCACGACTGGCTGGAAGCCGGCGAGCACACCCAGCGCACCGTGGCGCAGTTGTCGCAGCAACTGCGGCGCTTCCTGGATGACCGCGTGTTCCAGGAAAACCGCCGCATCCTGGACCTTTTGCGCGGCATCGAAAGCAAGGCGCTGGCCCTGCGCCAGACGGCACTGCGCGGGGACGTGATGCAGATCGACGGGATCGGTGCGGATATCGCGCTGCCGCTGGAGCGCCCGCTGTTTTCGCCCAAGGCCCGGCTGCGGCTGGAACAACTGCTGCCCGAGCAGGGCGATGACGACATCGACACCGCACGCCTGTTCGAGCAGATCGTGGTGGACAAGGCGCGGTTGTCGGCGAACATCCGGCAGGCGCTGCGCGGCAGCAGCCAGGTCTCGTTGCATGCGCTGGTTGAGGAGATGCCGCTGCGCAACGGATTGGCCGAGCTGGTGGCCTATCTGGAACTGGCCCACGCAGGCAGCGGCAGCTTGCAGGATGTACGTGCCACCGTGGACGAGAGCGTGCAGGACACGATCCGCTGGCAGGCGCATGACGCGGCCGGTCAGCCCGTGCAACGCGAGGCACGTTTGCCGCGCGTGATCTTCCTGCGCTGAGGCGGCGGAATGGAAAACCAGGACATGGAAGCAACTGACAACAACGCCGCCGCCCCGGGTGGGACGGGCCATCCCGTGCCTGCGCTCTCGCGGCTGATGGTGGCCTTGCTCAAGGGCGTGCTGCATCGCGAAGACGACGAAGCCCAGTGGGACAGCCTGCTGCGCCTGCAGGCGCGGGTGCGCGAACAGGCCGCCGTGTTGCTGCTGGAGCTGGTGCTCGACGAAGCCGAGGGCCACGCCTTCCTGAAGAGTCGGCCCGATCCGGATGAAGACCAGCCCGGGCCGCGTCCGCCGCGTCTGATCGCACGGCGTGCGCTGTCCTATCCGGTCAGTCTGATGCTGGCGCTGCTGCGCAAGCGCCTGGCCGAATTCGATGCCGGCGGCGGCGATACCCGGCTGGTGTTGACCCGCGACGAACTGGTCGAGATGGTGCGGGTATTCCTCCCCGAAGGCAGCAACGAGGCACGGCTGGTGGATCAGGTGGACAGCATCATCACCAAGGTGGTGGAACTGGGATTCCTGCGTCGGCTCAAACAGGCCGGCGGCGGCAGCCGCGCCGATGCCGGGCCTTACGAGGTGCGACGCATCCTCAAGGCGTTCGTCGATGCGCAGTGGCTGGCGGAATTCGATGCGCGGCTGGAAACCTATCGCACGGCCTTGTCGGCACCGGCTGCGGAGGGCGGCGAGGCATGAACGGCGAGCCGCAGATGCCGGGGCTGGATTTCGTTGCCGACGAGCGTCGCGTCGGCTTCCGCCTGCATCAACTGGAAGTGCTGAACTGGGGAACCTTCGACCGCCATGTCTGGAGCTATGACCTGGCCGGTCGCAACGGTCTGCTGACCGGCGACATCGGTTCGGGAAAATCCACGCTGGTGGATGCGGTCACCACCTTGCTGGTGCCGGCGCAGCGGGTGGCCTACAACAAGGCCGCCGGGGCCGACGCGCGCGAGCGTTCGCTGCGTTCCTATGTGCTGGGCCATTACAAGAGCGAACGCCACGAAACCTCCGGCAGCGCGCGGGCGGTGGCGCTGCGCGAGACGTCGAGCTACTCGGTGATCCTCGGCGTGTTCCGCAACGAAGGTTACGACCAGGCGGTGACGCTGGCCCAGGTGTTCTGGTTCAAGGAACCGCAAGGCCAGCCGCAGCGCCTGTTCGTCGCCGCCGAACGGGCGCTGTCCATCAGCAAGGATTTTTCCGGCTTCGGCAATGAAATCAATGCGCTGCGGAGACGGCTGCGGGCCGTCGGTTGCGAGTTGTCGGACACCTTTCCGCCGTATGGCGCGTGGTTCCGGCGCCGTTTCGGCATCGAGCACGAGCAGGCGCTGGAGCTGTTCCACCAGACGGTTTCGATGAAGTCGATCGGCAACCTGACCGACTTCGTGCGCCACCACATGCTGGAACCGTTCGATGTCGGCGCGCGGATCGAGGCATTGATCGGGCATTTCGACGATCTGGATCGCGCCCATCAGGCCGTGCTCAAGGCCAAGCGCCAGATCGAACTGCTGACGCCGCTGGTGGAGGATGGCCGCCAGCACGCGGAACTGGCGGCGGAAATCGCCGTGCTGCGCGAAGGCCGCGATGCGCTGCGGCCGTATTTCGCCGGACTCAAGGGCGGCCTGCTGGAGCGGCGGCTGGAACTGTTGGGCCAGGAAGCGACACGCTGCGAGGCCCAGATCGAAGCGCTGACGACACAACGCGACAACGTCCGCAGCGATGTCGCCAACCTGCAAGGCGCGCTGCGCGAAAACGGCGGCGACCGCTTGCAGCAACTGGCGGCGCAAATCCGCCATCTGGAATCGGAAAAGCAGCAGCGCCAGCGCAAGGCCGAAGACTATGCCGGCCTGCTGGCCCGCATCGGCGAGCCGCTGCCTGGTGACGAGGCCGCCTTCATCGCCCGGCAGCAGTCCATCGGCGCGCGTGCCGCGTCCTTGCGCAACGACATTGCCGAGCAGGAAAACGCGGAGCACGAGCAATCGTTCCATTTCCGCAAGGGCAAGGACGAGCATGCCGCACTGAGCGCGGAAATCGACAGCCTCGCACGCCGCAGGAGCAATATCGACACCGCCCAGATCCGCATTCGCGACGCCCTGTGCGCGGCCCTGGACATCGCCGAGGACGAGCTGCCCTTCGCTGGCGAGCTGATCCAGGTGCGCGAGGATGAGGCCGATTGGCAAGGGGCCGCCGAACGCCTGCTGCGCGGCTTCGGCCTCACGCTGCTGGTGCCCGATACGCACTACGCCGCCGTCGCCGACTGGGTGAACCGCCAGCATCTGGACGGGCGGCTGGTGTACTTCCACCTGCGCCCGCGCAAGGCCGCAGCGCTGCCGTCGCTGCATCCGCAATCGCTGGCACGCAAACTCGTGATCAAGCCTGATACGCCGCATTACGACTGGCTGGAGCGCGAACTGCGCCAGCGTTTCGACGTGGCCTGCTGCGACAGCCTCGAACAGTTCCGGCGCGAAGCGCGCGCCATCACCCGCGCCGGCCAGATCAAGGACCCCGGCGGGCGGCACGAGAAGGACGACCGCCACCGCATCGACGACCGCCGCCGCTATGTGCTGGGCTGGAGCAATGCCGACAAGCTGCGCGCCTTGCGCGACCAGCGCGAACAGCTGGAAGCGCAGTTGTCCGCGCTCGGCCAGCGCATCGCCGACATCAGGCGCGAACGCGACGCGCTGCAGGGGCAACTGGAGGCGCTGGCCAAGCTGGAAGTGTTCACGCGCTACACCGAGATCGATTGGCATGCCCCGGCGCGCGAGATCGCCACGCTGGGCGAGGAATACGCCCGCCTGAAAGCCGCCTCCGACATCCTGCGCGAACTGGAGCGCCAGTTGCAGGAGGCGCAAGCGCGCCTGGTCGAAATCGAAAGCAGCCTCGGCGATGCCCAGGGCAAGCGCGGAGAAATCCGAAGCCGGCACGAGGCGGCGCAATTCCTGCTCGAACAGGTCGCGGCCATCACCGCCCAGACTCTCCTCGATGACGCCCTGACCACCCGCCTCGATGCCTGGCGCGCCGAGGCGCTGGGCGCGCACCAGCTCACGGTCGAATCCTGCGACAACCGCGAGCAGGATTTGCGTCGCTGGTTGCAGGACCGGATCGACGCGCAGGACAAGCGCCTGGCGCGCCTGACCGAACGCATCCTCAAGTCGATGGGCGCGTTCCGCGAGGCGTTCAAGGCCGAGAGCGTGGAGATGGACGCCAGCCTGGCCGCGCTGCCCGATTACGCGCGCCTGCTCGATGAGCTGGGCCGCGACGACCTGCCGCGTTTCGAAGCGCGTTTCAAGGAACTGCTGAACGTCAACACGATCAACGAAATCGCCAATTTCAACGCGCAACTGGCGCGCGAGCGCGAGACCATCCGCGAGCGTGTGGAGCGCATCAACCAGTCGCTGCATGCCATCGACTACAACCCCGGCCGCTACATCCGGCTGCTGGCGCAGCCCAGCCCGGATGCGGAAATCCGCGACTTCCAGCAGGATCTGCGGGCCTGCACCGAAGGCGCGCTGACCGGCTCGGCCGACGAGCAGTATTCGGAGGCCAAGTTCCTCCAGGTCAAGGCCATCATCGACCGTTTTCGCGGACGCGAAGGTCTGGCCGACGCGGACCGGCGCTGGATGGCCAAGGTCACCGATGTGCGCAACTGGTTCCTGTTCTCGGCCAGCGAACGCTGGCGCGCCGACGATGCCGAACACGAGCACTATTCCGATTCCGGCGGAAAATCCGGCGGACAGAAGGAGAAGCTGGCCTACACCGTGCTGGCCGCCAGCCTGGCCTACCAGTTCGGCCTGGAATGGGGCGCGGTGCGCTCGCGTTCGTTCCGTTTCGTGGTGATCGACGAAGCCTTCGGGCGCGGTTCGGACGAGTCGGCGCAGTACGGGCTGGAGCTGTTCCGGCAGCTGAACCTGCAATTGCTGATCGTCACGCCACTGCAGAAGATCCACATCATCGAACCGTTCGTTTCCAGCGTCGGTTTCGTCCACAACGAGGGTGGACGCGACTCGCGCCTGCGTTGCCTGAGCATCGAGGAATACCAGGCCCAAAAGGCCGCCAGTCAGGGCAGCCGGGAATGAGCTGGAGCTCGCCCGCCGATCTGCGCGCGCAAGTGCAGCGGCTGTGGGATCGCGGGGTGCTGCTGCGCGCCACGGTGGCCGATGACGTCATCAACTGGCCGTTGCGGCTGAGCCTGAGACTGCCGTCGTCGGCCGACCTGGCCGCACGATTCGAGGCGGTGCGCGATTGGCTGCCGGTGCTGGCTGCCACGCCGCGCATCCGCATCCAGTGGCGCGAATGGACGCACCGGGTGCAGGGCCGCCAGCGGCTGCCGGAATCGGTCTGGGTCGATTCGCTGGCCGATGCGCTGGCGATGATCGAAAAAACCCGCGCAGCGGCGCAATTCCGGCAACTGTGGCAGCACACGCAAGGCGCTCAGCCTGCCTTGCCGGCATGGCTGTTGCGCCGTCCCTTGCAGGCGCTGGAACTGGCGGATCGCTGGGAGCGGTTGCTCGCCATCGTAGGCTGGATGCAGGCGCACCCGCGTCCTGGCGTCTATTTGCGGCAGGTCGATGTGCCCGGCGTGGACAGCAAGTTCATCGAAGCCCATCGCGGCGTGCTGGGCGAATGGCTGGATCTGGTATTGCCGCCGGAAGCGGTGGATGCCAGTGCCGGCGGCGTGGCGCAGTTCGCGCGCCGTTACGGCTTTCTCGACAAGCCGCTGCGCATCCGCTTCCGGTTGCTCGATCCGTCGCTGCCGAGCCTGCCCGGCTGCAACGGTTTGTCCGACATTGCGCTGGATATCGACAGCTTCGCCGCGCTGGCGCTGCCGCTGGAACGGGTCTTTATCACCGAGAACGAAACCAACTTCCTGGCCTTTCCCGACACCGCGCGCGCCATCGTGATATTCGGTGCCGGCTACGGCTGGGAGGCCCTGGCGCAGGCCGATTGGTTGCATCGTTGCGCACTGCATTACTGGGGCGACATCGACACCCATGGCTTTGTCATCCTGGACCAGCTTCGCCGCCATTTTCCGCATGCGGTTTCGCTGTTGATGGATCGCGCCACGCTATTGGCCCATCAAACCCACTGGGGTGAAGAACTTAACCCCGCGCGACGCGATCTTGCGCATCTTTCCGAAGAAGAAACCGCGCTCTACGACGAACTGCGCTTTGACCGCATCCGCCCGCACCTGCGCTTGGAGCAGGAGCGTATTGGCTATGGCTGCTTGCAAACGGCGCTTGCGGAATTGGTCCGGATACCGGTGACGGGCCGCAGCGGGTGAATATGCGAATCCCGGCAATGCGACTTCCGGCACCGTGCCATGTTGGGGTTCGCAAGCTCACCCCAACCTATCGTGCCGGGAGCGAAAGCAGTTGAGGTGAACTCGCAGCGGAATCTGCATTGCACGGATTCCGCTGTTTCAAGATGACCGGATCAGGATCGCCGGATCAGACCAGTTCGATCGCCAGCGCGGTGGCTTCGCCGCCGCCGATGCACAGTGCCGCGACGCCACGCTTGCCGCCGCTGCGGATCAGGGCGTGCAGCAGGGTCACGACGATGCGGGTGCCGCTGGCACCGATCGGGTGGCCCAGGGCGCAGGCGCCGCCGTGGATATTGAGCTTGTCGTGCGGGATGCCCAGATCCTTGATCGGGGCCATCGCGACGCAGGCGAAGGCTTCGTTGACTTCGAACAGATCGACGTCCTCGACCTTCCAGCCGGCCTTGTCCAGCACATTGCGGATCGCGGCGACCGGCGCGGTGGTGAACCAGGCCGGTTCCTGCGCGTGGCCGGCGTGCGCGACGACGCGCGCCAGCGGCGTGATGCCGCGCGCCTTGGCATCGTCGGCCGAAAGCAGCACCACGGCGGCGGCGCCGTCGGAAATGCTGGAGGAGCTGGCGGCGGTGACGGTGCCGTCCTTGTTGAAGGCCGGACGCAGGGTCGGGATCTTCTCGATGTTGCAGCGGCCCGGCTGTTCGTCGGTGCTGTGCACCACGTCGCCCTTGCGGCCGGACACGGTGACCGGCGCGATCTCGTCGGCGAAGGCGTTGGACTCAAGCGCAGCCAGCGCGCGGCGCACGCTCTCGGCGGCGAAGGCGTCCTGGTCTTCACGGCTGAAGTTGTACTTCTCCGCCGTGGCGTCGGCGAAGATGCCCATCGACTTGCCGTCATAGGCGTTGGTCAGGCCGTCGAAGGCCATATGGTCGAGCATCTCGGCATTGCCGTAACGCAGGCCGGTGCGCGAGCCGTTGAGCAGGTGCGGGGCGTTGGTCATGGATTCCATGCCGCCGGCCACGACGACCTTGACCGAACCGGCGCGGATCAGGTCGCTTCCCAGCATGATGGCCTTCATGCCGGAACCGCAGACCTTGTTGATCGTGGTGCAGGTGGTGGCGGTGGGCAGGCCGGCGGCGAGCGCGGCCTGACGGGCGGGCGCCTGACCCAGGCCGGCGGGCAGCACGCAGCCGATGATGGCTTCGTCCACCTGGTCGGCGTCGATGCCGGCGTGTTCGAGCGCGGCCTTGATCGCGGTGGCGCCGAGCGTGGGCGTTGGCACGCCGGTGAACTGGCCGAGGAAGGATCCGATGGCGGTGCGCTTGGCACCTGCGATGACGACGTCAGTCATGATGGAACTCCGGAAGCGGTGACGATGGACCAGGGCCTGCGGCCTCAGGCGGGCGGCGCCGGAAGGCAAGGGCAGTGTTCCGGATGGACCTTCTGCGCTGATTTGCGCAATGCAGCATGGCTGCGAAGGGTGCCGGGGAAGGCTGTTCCTGTGCATTCCAGCTTCGATCCGGACATCGGTTTGTTCGGGTGCCGACATCCGCGTTGCAGCCGGGCCATGCGACCCGGTCCGCCTATTCTGGCAGAAGTTGCACGGCCGGGGTGGAAGCGGCGCGGATCCGTGCCATGCGCAGGCGTATGCGCTGCACCATCAGGCATGCGGATTTGTGCTGCACTGCGCAATCAGAGTGGGAGAAGCTGGTGCCGGCGCGTCTGCGGATATCGGCACCGGCACCGCAGTGATCGCGAATGTTGCCAATCGGGTGAAAACTCAGACCTTGCCACCCAGCGCGATCAGCACATCGCGTGCGGTCGCAAGGCGCTCGGCCGCGCCGGGCAGTTCGTATCTGAAACGCAGCTTGTCCGGGCCATCCATCGCGAACACGCGCGGCTGGCTCTGGATCAGGCCGATCACCGTCATCGGATCGACCTTGGGCTGCGGCACGAACTGCACCCGGCCGCCGCGTTCGCCGACTTCCAGCTTGCGGATGCCCAGCGCGGTCGCGGCCAGTTTCAGTTCGGCCACGGCGTAGAGATTCTTGACCTGATCGGGAAGTAGTCCGAAGCGGTCAATCATTTCCACCTGCAACTCACGCAGTGCATCGCGGCTGGTGGCCGAGGCGATGCGTTTGTACAGCGTCAGGCGGGTGTGGACATCGGGCAGGTAGTCGTCCGGGATCAGCGCCGGGATATGCAATTCAACCTCGGCACCGTGGCGGTCGGTGTCGTCCAGATCCGGAATCTTGCCTTGGCGGATCGAGCGCACCGCGCGTTCCAGCAGCTCGGTGTAGAGCGAAAAACCGACTTCCGCGATCTGGCCGGACTGGCCTTCGCCCAGTAGCTCACCGGCGCCGCGGATTTCCAGATCGTGTGTGGCCAGGGTGAAACCGGCGCCCAGTTCGTCGAGCGAGGCGATGGCTTCCAGACGCTTGCGCGCGTCACCGGTCATGGCCTTGTCCGGCGGCACGATCAGATAGGCCCAGGCGCGGTGGTGCGAGCGCCCGACGCGGCCGCGCAACTGGTGCAGCTGGGCCAGGCCGAAGCGGTCGGCGCGGTCGATGACGATGGTGTTGGCGTTCGGGATGTCGATGCCCGATTCGATGATCGTGGTGCAGACCAGTACGTTGAAACGCTGGCGGTGGAAATCCAGCATCACCTGTTCCAGCTCACGCTCGGGCATCTGGCCGTGCGCGACGCGGATGCGCGCCTCGGGCACCAGTTCGCCCAGTTCGCGCGCGACGCGCTCGATGTCGCTGACCTCGTTGTGCAGGAAATACACCTGCCCGCCGCGCGCCAGTTCGCGCTGGAAGGCTTCGCGCATCTGCGCTGCATCCCACTGCGTGACCACGGTCTGCACCGCGAGCCGGTTCGGCGGCGGGGTGGCGATGATGGACAGGTCGCGCAGCCCGCTCATCGCCATGTTCAGCGTGCGCGGGATCGGCGTGGCGGTCAGCGTCAGCAGGTGCACTTCGGCGCGCATCGCCTTCAGCCGTTCCTTCTGGCGTACGCCGAAACGCTGTTCCTCATCGACGATGACCAGGCCCAGATCCTTGAATTTCACGTCCGGTTGCAGCAGCCGGTGGGTGCCGACGATGACGTCGATCTGGCCCTCGGCCAGCTTGTCCAGTTCGGCCTTGATTTCCTTGGCGGTCTTGAAGCGCGACAGCACTTCCACCCGCAGCGGCCAGTCGGCGAAGCGGTCGCGGAAGTTGCGGTAATGCTGTTCGGCCAGCAGCGTGGTCGGCACCAGCACCGCGACCTGTTTGCCGGCGATGGCGGCGACGAAGGCGGCACGCAGCGCGACTTCGGTCTTGCCGAAACCCACGTCGCCGCAGACCACGCGGTCCATCGGCTGGGCCGAATCCAGATCGGCGATCACCGCTTCGATGGCATTGAGCTGGTCTGGGGTTTCCTCGAACGGGAACTGCGCGGCGAACGGTGTGTACATCGAGCGGTCCACTTCCAGCGCGATGCCGGCGCGGGCCTGGCGGCGGGCCTGGATTTCCAGCAGCTCGGCGGCCACGTCGCGGACCTTTTCGGCGGCCTTTTTCTTCGCCTTTTCCCACTGCTCGCCACCGAGCGAATGCAGTGGCGCCAGCTCCGGCGAGGCGCCGGCATAGCGGCTGACCAGATGCAACTGCGCCACCGGCACGTAGAGCTTGTCGCCCTTGGCGTATTCGATGCAGAGGAACTCGGCGCGCTGTTCGCCGACATCCAGGGTTTCCAGCCCGGCGTAGCGGCCGACGCCGTGGTCTTCGTGCACGATCGGCGAACCGATCGAGATTTCCGAAAGATCGCGCAGGATGGTGTCCGGATCGCGTCCGGCGCGGGTGCGGCGGCGTGGGCCGGCGGCGCGTTCGGGGTAGAACTGGCGTTCGGTCAGCACGCACAGGGCGGGCTGTTCCAGCGCGAAACCGTCATCCAGCGCGGCGACGGTGATGGCGAAGCGGGGCGTGCTCCTTTCGTTATCTGAGGCAGCATTTCCCTCTCCGCCGTCTGCGGGGGAGAGGCCCAGGGAGAGGGGGCGAGCGATGGAGTCGCGAGGGTTTTCTGCTGAGGTGTCCGCAACAACCCCCCTCACCCGAGCCCTCTCCCCCGCAGACGGGGGAGAGGGGGCCAGAAACGCATTCCAATCCGCCACCGTTTCCGGTTTCAGATCATGCGGGGCAAGCGCGTCGAGCAGGGCTTCGCGCCGGCCCGGCGAATCGGCTGCGATCAGTACCCGGCCGGGGTAGTTGTCGAGGAATCCGCGCAGCGCCGCGGCGCTGGTTTCGCCCTTCTGCACCAGCGGCAGCGCTGGTGCGGGCATATCGCCCAGCGCATGGGCCTGCTGCCAGCGGTTGTGCTCCTTGCCCAGCACCTCGATGCGGCGGCGCAGGTTCAGCGCCTCGCGCAGCGATTCGGGCGGCAGGAACAGTTCTTCCGGCGGCAGTACCGGGCGTTCGACATCGTGGCGGCGCTGTTCGTAGCGCTCGCCGGTCTCTGTCCAGAAATGTTCGGCGGCTTCCAACGCGCCTTCGCCCAGCACGCACAGCGCGTCCTGGCCCAGATAATCGAACAGGGTTGCGGTCTGCTCGAAGAACAACGGCAGGTAGTATTCGATGCCGGCCGGCGCGCCGCCCTGTTTCATGTCCTGGTACAGCGGACAGCGGCGCGGATCGATCGGGAAGCGTTCGCGCAGCACGCTGCGGAAGCGGAGCCCGGCGTCTTCATCCAGCGGAAATTCGCGCGCCGGCAGCAGTCGTACCGAATCGACCTTGTGCAGCGAGCGCTGGGTTTCCGGATCGAAGGTACGGATCGAATCCACGTCCTCGTCGAACAGCTCGATCCGGTACGGCTCCGGGCTGCCCATCGGGTAGATGTCCAGCAGCGCGCCGCGCACCGCGAAATCGCCTGGATCCAGCACCTGTGGCACGTTGCGGTAGCCAGCGGCTTCCAGCCGGCGCTTTTCCTCTTCCAGTGACAGCCGCTGACCCTGTTCCACCACCAGCGCCTGGCCGGCGATGAAGCCGGGTGGTGCCAGCCGCTGCATCAGCGTGGAGACCGGCACCACCAGCACGCCGTGGCGCACGCCCGGCAGCCGGTACAGCGTGGCCACGCGGCGCGACACGATGTCCGGCTGCGGGCCGAACAGGTCGTAGGGCAGGGTTTCCCAATCCGGGAACGGCAGCACCGGCAGCTCCGGTGCGAACACCGCCAGTTCGGCCTCCAGCAGGTGTGCGCTATGGCTGTCGCGGGTGACCGCGATCAGTACGCCGGACTGCGCCTGCGCGACACGCGCCAGCATCAGCGACAACGCACTGCTGCTGGCTGGCGCACGCCAGTCGGCACGTTTCTGGGTGCCGTGCGGCAACGGCAGCGGCGGGAAAAGAGGCTGGGAAGTGTTCAACGTGCTCTGGGCGCGGAGGAAACCGGCAATTGTAGCGTGGCGTGCCTGTTGACTGGGCCAGTCGGCGCTTGCGGGACGTCGGTGGCGTTCGTGATGGGCGATGACGGCGCAGTGTCTGGGAAAACAGGTATGCACCCGTTGCCGGTCACGGGTTGAAGCAGCAGCGTGGTCGCTGCCGGGGCAAGAATCACTGCTTCTTCGGCTTCGAGGTCATGCACGCATGGTCAGGCGCCACGCCCACGGTCTTCATATCCATGCCAGATGCGAAGGATGAAAATGGTTTCTGCGTGGAGTGCGTAACGGACAACATAACGCCCGACGATCAGATCCCGGAGCGTATCGGGATCGGGTGCCTCTGCAACACCAACGCCCATTTCAGGAAACTCTTCGAGACAGGTGATGCGCTTGACCAGATCCTTGGCGATGCGGGAGGCAGCCTGCGGATTGTGTTCGGAGATGAAGTCCCGCAGGCGTACCAGGTCTGCAAGAGCCTCCGACGAGTACAGCAGGTTCACTCCGGAACCTTGGGGGCCGGCAATTCATTGCTGCTGCCCCATGACTCCAGCCACTCATGAACCACATCGCCTTGAACGACATTGCCCTGGGCAACCGACTCAAGTGCTGCAAGCGTCTGCTTCCAGCGTTCCGCAGTTTCCGTTTCACGCGCAATGAACTCTCGCAGCGCCTGATTTATAAGCCAGTTTCTGCTGCGGTGAAGCCGCTCTGAAATGGCGCCAAGACGTTCTTCGATGTCTGGCTGGATGCGAACCGATGTGACAGCCATGGATGTATCCCCGAACAAGTCCGACGCAATGTACTACAACGCGTCACAAGGTGGCCTGTCAGTCCTTGGGATTGTGCTTGAAACAGCTGTTTTTCACTGACATGCCGTTCACCGCATGCGGCCAGGGAAGGCGTTCCCGCCTTCCCTGGCCGTGCCGATCAGCCTTCGTCTTCGTCCTTGTAGGCATCCACCGGGATGCAGGCGCAGAAGACGTTCTTGTCGCCGTAGACGTTGTCCACGCGGCCCACCGGCGGCCAGTATTTCTGCTGGCGCAGGCTGGACAGCGGGAATACGGCGGCCTCGCGGCTGTAGGCGTGCGGCCATTGTTCGGCGGCGATGGCGGCGGCGGTGTGCGGGGCGTGCTTGAGCGGGTTGTCTTCGCGATCCATGTGGCCTTCCTCGATCGCGCGGATCTCGTCGCGGATCTGGATCATCGCGTCGATGAAGCGGTCCAGTTCGTGCAGCGATTCGGATTCGGTCGGTTCCACCATCAGCGTGCCGGCCACCGGGAAGCTCAGCGTCGGAGCATGGAAGCCGAAGTCGATCAGGCGCTTGGCCACGTCTTCGGCGCTGATGCCGGTGGCCTTTTCCAGCGGGCGCAGGTCCAGGATGCATTCGTGCGCGACCAGATCATTGCGGCCGGTGTACAGGGTCGGATAGTGCGGCTCCAGGCGCTTGGCCAGGTAGTTGGCGTTGAGCATCGCGATCTGGGTGGCGCGGCGCAGGCCGTCCACGCCCATCATCGCGATGTACATCCAGCTGATCGGCAGGATGCTGGCGCTGCCGTGCGCGGCGGCGCTGACCATGCCGTTGCTGCCGTCCGAATCCTTGTGGCCGCGCGGCAGGAAGGGCGCCAGATGCGATTTGACCGCACACGGGCCGACACCGGGGCCGCCGCCGCCATGCGGGATGCAGAAGGTCTTGTGCAGGTTCAGATGCGACACGTCCGAGCCCCACTTGCCGGGCTTGGCGACGCCGACCAGCGCATTCATGTTGGCGCCGTCGGTATACACCTGGCCGCCGTGCTGGTGGACGATCTCGCAGATTTCGACCACGTCTTCTTCGAACACGCCGTGCGTGGACGGGTAGGTCATCATGATCGCGGCCAGATTTTCCGAATGCTTTTCGGCCTGGGCGCGGATGTCGGCGACATCGACGTTGCCGTTGGCATCGCACTTGGTGACCACGACCTTCATGCCGGCCATCTGGGCCGAGGCCGGGTTGGTGCCGTGCGCCGATTCCGGGATCAGGCAGATGTTGCGATGGCCTTCGCCGCGCGAGGCGTGGTACGCGCGGATCGCCAGCAGGCCGGCGTATTCGCCCTGCGCGCCGGAGTTGGGCTGGAAGCTGACCGCGTCGTAGCCGGTGATGTCCACCAGCATGGCTTCCAGCGAATCGATCAGTTCCTTGTAACCCTGCACCTGGTCGGCCGGGGCCAGCGGGTGGATGTTGGCGAACTCCGGCCAGGTGATCGGGATCATCTCGGCGGTGGCATTGAGTTTCATCGTGCACGAACCCAGCGGGATCATGGTGCGATCCATCGCCAGATCCTTGTCCGCCAGCGCGCGCAGGTAGCGCAGCATCTCGTGTTCGCTGTGGTGGGTGTTGAACACCGGATGGGTCAGGAATTCGCTGCTGCGTTCCAGTTCGGCCGGAATCAGCGAGGGTGCGCTGGCGTCCAGTTCGTCGATCGAGGGCAGGGTGGCGTTGTCGTCGGCGAAGATGCGCCACAGCAGCTCGATATCGGCGCGGGTGGTGGTTTCATCCAGCGAAATGCAGATGTATTCGTCCCAGGCCTTGCGCAGGTTGGCGCCCATCGATACCGCGCGCGCCAGCAGCGCATCGGTGCGCTCGCCGGTCTTCAGGCTGATGGTGTCGAACGCGGAGCCTTCGTGGTGTGGGTTGTCGAAACCTAGCTGCTTCAGGCCGGCTTTCAGGATGGCGGTCTGGCGCGCAACCCGGCGCGCGATGCGCTTGAGACCATCGGGGCCGTGGTAGACCGCGTACATCGCCGCCATCACCGCCAGCAGCACCTGCGCGGTGCAGATGTTGGAGGTGGCCTTCTCGCGGCGGATGTGCTGCTCGCGGGTTTGCAGCGTCAGACGATAGGCCGGATCGCCGTGCACATCGACCGAGACGCCGATCAGGCGGCCCGGCATCGAGCGCTTGAAGCTGTCGCGGCAGGCCATGAAGCCGGCGTGCGGGCCGCCGAAGCCGAACGGCACGCCGAAACGCTGCGAACTGCCGACCACGATGTCCGCGCCCATTTCGCCGGGCGACTTGAGCAGGGTCAGGGCCAGCAGATCGGTGACGAACACGTACAGCGCATTGTGCGAATGGATGGTGTCGGCACACTGGCCCCAGTCGAACAGCCAGCCGCTGGAGGCCGGGTACTGCACCAGTACGCCGAAATAGTCGCCCTTGGCCAGCGCGGCATCGAACTCCTGTTCGGAGTTGGCCACTTCAATCGTCAGGCCGAGCGGCGCGGCGCGGGTGTGCAGCACTTCCAGCGTCTGCGGGTGGGTGTCGCCGGAGACCAGGAATGTATTGGATTTGGACTTGGCCGAGCGCTTGGCCAGGGTCATCGCTTCGGCCGCGGCGGTGGCCTCGTCCAGCAGCGAGGCATTGGCGATGTCCATGCCGGTCAGATCGGCGCACATCTGCTGGAAGTTGATCAGCGCCTCCATCCGGCCCTGCGAGATTTCCGCCTGGTACGGGGTGTAGGCGGTATACCAGGCCGGGTTTTCCAGGATGTTGCGCAGGATGACGTTCGGCGTGTGGGTGCCGTAATAGCCCTGACCGATGAAGCTGCGGAACACCTTGTTCTTCGAGGCGATGGCGCGGATCTTAGCCAGCGCGTCGACTTCGGTGAGGCTGCCGGGCAGTTCCAGCGTGCCGGTATGCGCGATGCTGGCCGGCACGATGGCCTGGGTCAGCGCGTCCAGCGATTCGTGGCCGAGCACGCCCAGCATCTGCGTGACTTCGGCCTCGTTGGGGCCGATGTGGCGGGAAACGAAGGCGTCGTGGTGTTCGAGATCGTGCAGCGATTCGTGGCTCATGGCAGGCATCCGGACTGGGAAGAAAGGGTGACCGTGGCGTGCCGTGCGGCACGTCCTGGCCCCTCTGTCCTTTTGCCTGAGAGTTTCAAGGCCGTTGCCTGGCCTCTTGCCCCTTCGGCGCCGGATGGTTCCGGTCTCTCCAGAGTTGTACGCACGCGATGGTTCGGGGCCTGAGCGATTACGGGCGTTGCGCCTTCGGCAGCGGGGCGGGCCCGCTTCTCCCATCGGGTGGAATCATCCGGCCATGATACGCGATGGCGCGGCGTGCGGGTGGCCGTGCAGCTGAACCGGCTGCGGCCGGTGACCCTGCCTGACAGCGCGAGGAAGTGGTGGCTGCGCACGCTTGGGCCTGGTCCGGAAAAGGAAACGGGCCCGCAAGGCAGGCCCGTTCCGTTTCACTTCTTGCAAGGTTCTTTCCCGCTGGTGGCGGGAAAGGGCGCCGGGCTTGTTCCTGCCCGGGGCTGTCGGGTGACTATTCGCCCGCGAACGCGCCCAGCTTGCGCAATGCGGCTTCGACACCTGCGCCGTAGGCAGGATCGGCCTTGGTGCAGTTCTCCACGTGGCGGCGCTTGATGAAGTCCGGCGCATCGCCCATCGCGCGGGCGGTGTTGTCGAACAGCAGTTGCTGCTTGTCTGGCGTCATCAACCGGAACAGGTCGCCGGGCTGCTTGTAGTAGTCGGCGTCGTCCTCGCGGAAGTCGAACCAGTCGGCGACATTGCCGATCTTCAGCGGCGGCTCGCGGAACTGCGGCTGCTCCTGCCACTGGTTGAAACTGTTGGGCTCGTAATGGGGCAGGCTGCCGTAGTTGCCGTCCACGCGGCCGATGCCGTCGCGGTGGTTGCTGTTGACCGGGCAGCGTGCCTTGTTGACCGGGATCTGCTGGTAGTTGGTGCCCAGCCGGTAGCGCTGCGCATCGGCGTAGTTGAACAGGCGCGCCTGCAGCATCCTGTCGGGCGAGGCGCTGATGCCCGGCACCAGGTTGCTTGGCGCGAACGCGCTCTGCTCGACGTCGGCGAAGAAGTTCTCCGGATTGCGGTTGAGCTCGAACTCACCCACCTCGATCAGCGGATAGTCGCCCTTCGGCCACACCTTGGTCAGGTCGAACGGATGATAGGGCACCTTGTCGGCGTCCTCTTCCGGCATGACCTGGATGTACATGGTCCACTTCGGGAATTCGCCGCGCTCGATCGCCTCGTACAGGTCGCGCTGGTGGGTCTCGCGGTCGTTGCCGATCAGTTCGGCGGCCTCGGCGTCGCTGAGGTTGCGGATGCCCTGCTGGGTACGGAAGTGGAACTTGACCCAGAACCGCTCGCCGGCCGCGTTCCAGAAGCTGTAGGTATGCGAGCCGAAGCCGTGCATGTGGCGGTAGCTGGCGGGGATGCCGCGGTCGCTCATCACGATCGTGACCTGGTGCAGGGCCTCGGGCAGCAGGGTCCACCAGTCCCAGTTGTTGGTGGCCGAGCGCAGGTTGGTGCGCGGATCGCGCTTGACGACCTTGTTGAGGTCGGGGAACTTGCGCGGGTCGCGGATGAAGAACACGGGGGTGTTGTTGCCCACCATGTCCCAGTTGCCTTCCTCGGTGTAGAACTTCAGCGCGAAGCCGCGGATGTCGCGCTCGGCGTCGGCCGCGCCGCGCTCGCCGGCGACGGTGGTGAAGCGGGCGAACATCTCGGTCTTCTTGCCGACCGATTCGAAGATCTTCGCGCGGGTGTATCTGGTGATGTCGTGGGTGACGGTGAAGGTACCGAAGGCGCCCGAACCCTTGGCGTGCATGCGCCGCTCCGGGATCACCTCGCGCACGAAGTTGCCGAGCTTCTCATGCAGCCAGACGTCCTGGGCCAGCAGCGGGCCGCGCGGGCCGGCGGTAAGGCTGTTCTGGTTGTCCGGCACGGGCGCGCCGAAATCGGTGGTCAGGTGGGTGACCGGGCACTTCTTTTCGTTGTCGCTGGGCTTGCTCATGGCGGGCTTCCTGAGTGGAGAGGGTGCCCAGCGTAAGCGATCCATGACATCAATGAGAAATTGATGGTTTGGCTTGAATCAATAGCTTTTTACTATCGTTCAAATTGGCCACCATTCCTTACCATTTGTTTGTCGTGTGATGTGGTGTGTCGCTGCGCGACTTGCTGGCGAGAACGCATTTACGGAGCAGGCTGGCTCTTGTGCCCGTTTCGGATATCCAGAAACAGGCTGTATGCCGCCGTGAATGCCGGCAGCAGGTTTTGCAACACGCCCACCACGTCCTGTTTGGCGGATAACAGAAAATAGCTCAGTGCCATCAAGCTGCCGATCAGGCTCATGTACCAGAACAGGCGCGGAATCACCGGGCGGCCAGCGCGGTGCGAGGCGATCAGTTGCACCAGCCAACGCAGGCCGAACATCAGTGCGCCCGTCAGCCCGACCAGTTTCCACGGCGTGAGATGCAGCCCGGTCCAGCTCAACCAGAGAATTTCCTGATTCATCTTGTCCGCTCCGTCGGCTGGCGTGCGCTGATGTCGCTGGCCGAAGCGACATGGCTGCGCTGGATCAGCCATGCCACGCCCAGCAGGTCGCGTATTCCCACCAGGGCGCGGCCGAGGTTGGTGTATTTGGATTGCCCGGCCTCACGCGGGCGATGCGATACCGGCACGCTGACGGTTTTCCAGCCGGCGCGCTGCATCAGCGCGGGCAGGTAGCGGTGCATGTGATCGAAATACGGCAAATCGAGAAATGCCGCGCGTTCGAACAGTTTGATGCCGCAGCCGGTATCCGGCGTTGCATCGCGCAGGGCACGCGAGCGGATCGCATTGGCCCAGCGTGAAGCCCAGCGCTTGCTGGCGGTGTCCTGGCGATCCACGCGCCAGCCGGCGAACAGCCGGGTCGCCGCATCGGCTTTGGTGCGCGCATCCAGCAGACGCAGGATGTCGGCGGGATCGTTCTGTCCGTCGCCATCGAGCGTGGCGATCCACGGCGCGAGGGCATGTTTGACGCCGGTGCGGATCGCCGCACTCTGGCCGCAGCGTTGCCGATGGCTCAACGCGCGCAGTTCGGGCACTTGCGCCATCAGGGCGGCGAGTACATCGCGCGTGGCATCGTCGGAGTGATCGTCCACGCAGAGGATGTCGAACACGATGTGCCCGCGCAGATGCCGTACCACCTCGTGGATCAGCGGCGTGATGTTGTCCTGCTCATTGAAGACAGGGATGACGATGGACAGGGAGTTCATGGCATGTCTGCGCTCGGTGAAGTCAATGATCGGCGCCGAACAGGTCGCGGCTGTAGACCTTGTCGGCCACGTCAGCCAGTTCGGGACTGTGACGGTTGGCGAGGATCACATCGCTGCGCTGCTTGAAAGCCGCCAGATCCTCGATCACCTCGGAATTGAAGAAGTCAGGCCTGCGCAACAGCGGCTCGTGCACTATCACTTCCACGCCCTTGGCCTTGAGCCGCTTCATCACGCCCTGCACGCTGCTGGAACGGAAGTTGTCGCTGCCGGCCTTCATCACCAGCCGATGGATGCCGACCACGCGCGGTTTCCTGCGCAGGATGTCGTCGGCGATGAAATCCTTGCGCGTGGTGTTGGCCTCGACGATGGCGCGGATCAGGTTCTGCGGCACGTGGTGATAGTTGGCCAGCAATTGCCGGGTGTCCTTGGGCAGGCAATAGCCGCCGTAACCGAAGGACGGATTGTTGTAGTGATCGCCGATGCGCGGATCCTGGCAGACGCCTTCGATGATCTGGCGCGTATCCAGATCCTGGATCGCGGCGTAGGTGTCCAGTTCGTTGAAGAAGGCCACACGCATCGCGAGATAGGTGTTGGCGAACAGCTTGATCGCCTCGGCTTCGGTGTTGCCGGTCAGCAGCACCGGCGGGCCCGGGCGCGGGCTGTCAGCGCGCAACAGATCGGCCAGTTCCTGCCCGCGCTCGGAACGCTCGCCGACCACGATGCGCGAAGGATGCAGGCAATCGTGCAGCGCCGCGCCTTCACGCAGGAACTCGGGCGAGAACACCAGGTTCTGCGTGCCGAGCCGGGATTTGAGTGCCTCGGTGAAGCCGACCGGCACCGTCGACTTCAGCACGATCAGCGCATCCTGCGCACGCACCAGCGCCTCACGCGCGACCGCCTGCACCGAGTCGGTGTCGAAGCGGTGGGTGTCCGGGTCATAGTTGGTCGGCGTGGCGATGAATACATGGTCGGCACCGGCATAGGCTTCATGCACATCGGTGGTGGCGTGCAGATGCAGGTCGCCGTGCTGGAGATGGTGCTCGATGTCGGGATCGGCGATGGGCGAGGTCTTGCGGTTGATGGCGTCGATCTTCGCCGGGTCGATGTCGAGCAAGGTCACAGCGTGACGCTGCGCCAGCGCGATGGCGTTCGCCAGCCCCACGTAACCCGCACCCACGACGGTGATGCGCTTCATGCCACGGCTCTCGCGCAGGCGTGGCCGTAATGCTCGCGATGCCACATGACAAAATGCTGCAAACCCTGCGCCAGCGTGGTTTTCGGCGCGTAGCCCAGTTCCCGCGCGGCCAGTGAAATATCGGCGCGCGTGCTCAATACGTCACCGGGCTGCATCGGCAGCAGATTGCGGCTGGCCGCGCGGCCGAGCAGGCGTTCGAGGTGATCGACCAGATCGCCGAGCCGTTCGGGCCGGTCGTTGCCGAAGTTGTAGACGCGATGCGGCACGGCGTCTTCGGCGAAGGCCGGCGTGGCTTCGAGCAGGCGCACGATGCCATCCACGACATCGTCGACATAGGTGAAATCGCGTTCCATCTGCCCGCCGTTGTAGAGGTCGATGGCCTGGCCGCGCAGGATGGCGTCGGTGAATTTGAAATAGGCCATGTCGGGCCGACCCCACGGGCCGTACACGGTGAACAGGCGCAGCCCGGTCATCGGAATCCGGTAGAGATGCGAATAGGCGCGCGCCATCAGCTCGTTCGCCTTCTTGGTGGCAGCGTACAGCGATACCGGGTTGTCGGTGCGGTCCTCGACCGAGAATGGCTGCTTCACGTTCGCGCCATAGACCGAGGACGAAGAGGCGTAGACCAGATGCCGCACGCCCTGCGCCCGCGCGCCTTCGAGCACGCTGAGCATGCCGACGAGATTGCTGTCCGCGTAGGCGAACGGCGCGTCGAGCGAATACCGCACGCCGGCCTGTGCGCCCAGGTGCAGGATGGCGTCGAAGCGCTGCGTGGCGAACAGCGCGGCCATCGCATCGCGGTCGGCCAGATCGAGTTTCCGGAACGTGAATCCGGGCGTGCCTTGCAGCCGCGTCAGCCGGTCGTGCTTGAGTTGCACGTCGTAATAGGCGTTGAGGTTGTCGATGCCGGTCACACGGTGCCCGTGTGCGAGCAGGCGCTGCGCGCTGTGGAAGCCGATGAAGCCGGCGGCGCCGGTCAGGAGAATGTCCATGTGTTATTCGTTTTCCATGTCGGTGGCCCAATCGGCAGGCATCGCGCAGCCGCTGATCCACGCACTGCCTGGCACCAGCGCCCAGGCACGGCGATTGGAAGTGCCGATGTCGATGACCTGTGTTTCGTCGATGCATGGCCCGACGGCTTCCTTGCGCAGGAACAGCCAGCGCCGGTTCGGATCGGCCAGCAGCCAGTCGCGTGCCGGCGGCCATTGCTCGGCCCAGGGACGCTTGAAGCCGAAATCCACGGCCCGGCGGTCGGCTTGCAGCAGGTGTTGTTCGCGCCAGCCGAGCAGGGCCAGTTCGGCCTCCGGACCGATGCGCTTGCCCACGCGCCACATCAGCGCCTGTGCGGAACTGTCGGGGCTCAACGCCGGCATCAGGCCGATGCCGTAGACGATCCACAGCAGGGCCGTGACCACGACCAGCGCGAATCTTGGCTGCGCACGTGTTTTCCACCACGAGAACGCCATCGCGATGAGGGCAGCCAGGCCGAACGCGAGCAGCCACGCACCCAGCGTGTTCACGCTGGACACCTCCATGCCGCGCCTTTCGACCAGCGATTGCAGCCGCTCCGGTGCTGCCAATAGCAGCCCGATGCCCAACCCGCACGCCGCCAGCACCAATACGCCCAGGTACGCCCACACCACCGCGCGCACGCTGCGCCGTTGCAGCAGGCCCGGCAACAGCGGCGCGGCGGCCACGCACAGCGCTGGCAGCATCGGGAAGATGTAGACCTCGCGCTTGCCCGGCGTGGCACTGAAGAACGCCAGCACCAGCAACGCCCAGCCCAGCAGCAATACCTGACGCGGATCAACCCGACGCAAACGTCGCCACCACGCCGGCAGCAACCACGGCGCGAGCAGCACGCCCGGCAGCCACAGCGTCAGCATGGATTGCAGGTAGTACCAGAACGGCTGGACGTGGTGCCAGGCGGCGGCATAACGCGTGCCGGTCTGGCGCAGCAGCATCTCGCGGGCATAGGCGTGCAGCGCGGGATCGTCCGAGGCCAGCACCGTCGCCAGCATCGGGATCAGCCACACGCCCGCGCCGAGCAGGAAACCACCGATGCCGGCCAGTACATGCACGCCACGATGCGTGGGCAGTTCACGCGGTGATTTTTTCCGCAGCCACAGCCACGGCAAAAACACCAGCAGCGGCAGGAAACCCACGCCCTTGGTGACGGTGCCCAGCCCGGCGGCAAACGCACCGAGCGCCAGCAACCACGGGCTCGGTTTTTCCAGCAGATAGCGCAGCAACGCCCACAGCGACAGCGTGGTCAGGCCGACCAGCACCATGTCGATCTGCGCGCGCTTGGCCTGCAAGGCGAATTGCAGGCAGACGAACAGGCCGAACACCGCATACGGCACCGCCCAACGGCCCCACAGCCGGCGCGTCAGATCGCCCGCCAGCCACAGGGTCGCCAGCGCCGCCAGCAGCGAAGGCAGCAGAAAGGCCACGCGCCAGTTGCCGGTCAGCCGGTGACTGGCGGCCTGCATCCACATGAATACCGGCGGTTTTTCCGCATACAGCTCGCTGCCGCGATGCGGGAACAGCCATTGCCCGCTTTCCACCATCGTCTGCGCCGCCAGCGCGAAACGCGGCTCGTCCGCCGGCATCGGCTCGCGCAGGCCGATGCCGGCCGCCAGCGATAGCACCACCAGCGCGATCAGTACCGGCAGCCGCCAAGCGGACGCGGAACGCGGAAACGGGGAAGACATCAGGGCGGCACATCATCGTTGCGGCGATGGGACGGCATCTTCACCAGCGCGATGTCGGAGAAGCGTCGGAGTCCGCCGGCAGGCTTTCCCCGACGCTTTTCCGACGTTCACCCTGCCATGCTGTAGGCCATTCCTTTCCGCCGGGCTCCACCGATGCGCCTGCTGGTCATCGAAGACAACCACAGCCTCGTGGCCAATCTGTTCGATTATTTCGAGGCGCGCGGCCACACCCTGGATGCCGCGCCCGACGGCGTCACCGGCCTGCATCTGGCGCGCAACGAGGCCTATGACGCCATCGTGCTGGACTGGATGCTGCCGCGCATGGATGGCCCTGAAGTGCTGCGCCGGCTGCGTGAGGAACATGATTCATCGGTGCCGGTCATCATGCTGACCGCGCGCGACGACCTGCCCGACAAGATCGCCGGTTTCCGCGCCGGCGCGGACGATTACCTGACCAAGCCCTTCGCCCTGCCCGAACTGGAAGTGCGGCTGGAGGCGCTGATGGCGCGTGCGCATGGCCGCCAGCGCCGCCGCGTGCTGGAAGTGCACGATCTGCGATTCGACCTTTCCACCCTGGACGTCACGCGCTCGGGCCAGCCGCTGCATCTGTACCCGGCCTGCCGCAAGTTGCTGGAGGCCTTGATGCAGGCCAGCCCGGCGGCAGTCACGCGGCAGCAACTGGAATACGCCTTATGGGGCGAAGACCCGCCCGATGGCGACATGCTGCGCTCGCATATCTACGAATTGCGCCGCAGCGTGGATGGGCCGTTTGCGGTGAAATTGATCCAGACCTTGCCGCGCGTCGGCTACCGGCTCGCCATCGCGCAGGATGAGGTGAACCGATGAGAAGGCGTCGCAGTCTGCACGCGCAGATCATGCGTTGGCTGCGTGCGTACGCAGTCTTGCTGGCGGTGGTGATCTCGCTGTTTCTTGCCGATGAGGTTCTTGAAGAACGGATCTGGGGATTTTTTCTCGAACAGGAAATCACCCAGCATCTGGAACGCAAGGCCGCCGATCCCGACTATCGCTGGCAGGACACCGAATCGGTGCGGCTTTACAGCCTGCCCGGGCGTCCGCCACCGCCGGCGTTGTCGGCATTGCCATACGGGGTGCGCGACGATTTCTGGTTCGATGATCATGAAAACGTGGTGCTGGTGCAGCGGGTACAAGGCGTGGACTTCATTCTGGTGCGCGACATCACCGAGCTGAAGGCGCTCGAAGAAGGCCTGATTCTTTCCGTATTGGGGCTGGCGGTTGCCTTGTTGCTGGTCATGGGTGTGCTGGTGGCGAGGGGATTGCGGCGCTCGTTGCAGCCCTTGTCCGATCTGGCTGGCGACATCAGCGCCTTGTCACCGGATCAGGCCGAGCAGCGCGTTGTGGTGGAAGACCACGCCAGTTCGGAACTGCATGTCATTGCCAACGCACTCAATGATTATCTGTATCGGCAGGATGCCTTCGTCGAGCGCGAGCGGGTGTTCAACAACACCGCCAGCCATGAACTGCGCACGCCCATCGCGGTGATCGCCGGTGCCATCGAACTGGTACTGGAAAAGCCCGACCTGCCGCCGACCGCACGCGAACAGATGCGCCGCGCGCTGGATGCCGCGCGCAACGTTGAACAACTCATCGCGCTGCTGCTGACGCTGGCCAAAGATCCGGCGCGGCTGGCACGCAGCAACGACACGCTGCGGCTGCACGAACTGCTGCCGGACATCATCGACGCCCACCATCACCTGCTGCACGACAAGGCGCTGGAGATTGTCGTGGACGATCTGGCTCCGTGTGTGGTGGAAGCGCCTTTGCATCTGGTGCAGGCCGCTATTGGCAATCTGTTGCGCAATGCCATCGAAAACAGTGATCGCGGCAGGATTCTGGTGACGCTGGATGCTGATGCCACCGTCACCATCGAAGATCCTGGTCACGGCATGACGCCGGCAGAAATCAGCCGCATCTACAAGCAGATCGCGCGTGGCGGCCGGCGCGAGGGCGGCGGCATCGGGCTGGATCTGTTGGGTCGCCTGTGCGACCACCTTGGCTGGAGCCTGTCGATTTCCTCCAGACCGGGCCGAGGCACCTTGAGTCGCCTGCGGCTTTCCGACCACCGAACCGTCACCGCAGGAGACGGGCGATGATGGCAACTCGCCATCGGTTCCTTCTGATTGCGCTGGCATTGACCCTTGCCTTCGGTTTTCTCGGCACGCGCGGCATCTGGGACCCGGACGAAGGGCGTTACACCAATGTCGCGCTGACGATGCTCGACAGCGGCAATTGGATCGAACCGATGCGCAACGGGCACACCGGGCACTGGACCAAGCCGCCGCTCACCTATTGGTTGATCGCCGCCAGCGCCGCGACGTTCGGACATACGCCGTGGGCGGCGCGGCTGCCGGTGGCGCTGGCGTTTCTGGCCTGCATGTGGCTGATTTGGCGCATCACGCGGCATCTGGCGCGCGGCAGCGAGTCCTTGGCTGTGGTGGTGTACGCGACGATGCTGCTGCCCTTCAGCGCCGGGCATCTGGTCACCACCGACTTCGTGCTGGCGGCGTTTCAGGCGCTGGCGATGTACGGGTTTGTCCTGTTCCGGTTCGATCTTTCGCGCCCGCCGCAGCACGGTCTTGTGCTGATGTGGCTGGGGTTCGCGCTCGGCTTCATGACCAAGGGGCCGCCGGCATTGATGCCGTTGCTGGCGGTGGTATTGCTGCACTGGCTCGTGCCGCGCCCGACATCGTGTCATTGGCGCTGGCATCTGCTCGGGGTCGTGCTGTTTTTCGCCGTGGCGCTGCCGTGGTTTGCGCTGGTGTCGTTTCGCAATGATGGCCTGATCGATTATTTCCTCGGTGCGGAACTGGTGGATCGGGTTGCCAGCAACCGTTTCGAACGCAATGGCCAGTGGTATGGATGGATCGCGGTGTATCTGCCCACGATCCTGATCGGAACCATGCCGTGGACGGCCAGTCTGTGGCGCTGGCTGCGCACCTTGCCGGCGCTGTTTCGCACGCGCGTGGCCGCAGGTGATGGCGTGGACAAAGCTGCGGCGCTGTTGCTTGCGCTGTGGGTGCTGGTGCCGTTGCTGGTGTTTTGTCTGGCGCGCTCGCGTTTGCCGCTATATCTGCTGCCGCTTTTCGTGCCGATGGCCATTGCCGTGGCGATGACGCGGCAGGCGCAGGGTGTGGGCATGCCGCGCGGGCGCTGGTTGTTGCTGTGGGTGGTGTTACTGCTCGGCCTGCGTCTGGCGAGCGCGTATTTCCCCACGCACAAGGATGCGTCGGTGTGGGCCGATGCGATCCGCGAGCGTGCGCCGCATGTTTCCGAGGTGATCTTCGTCGAGGACATGGCGCGTTATGGGCTGCGCCTGCATCTGGGCGTGGAGGTTGAAAAAGTCTCCATCGCGCCGGGCACGCGCGCGCGTTTCAACCCTTCCGATGACGAGACGCTATGGGACGAGATCAAGGAAACCGGTGTGGAACACGGTCTGATTTACGTCGTCAAGCAAGAGCGCTGGGCGCACGTGCAGGGCACTGTCATGCAGCACGGCTATGTCACACGGCCCTTGGGCGAACCGTTCCAGGGCCGGATCATTTTCGAAGTCGAAACCGGTGACGGGATCGCCGACAGCGAGTGATTACATGTCCTCGGGGCGTGCGCCGACGTGGCGCTGGCCGCGCTTTTCCGCCAGCGTGACTTGCCGCTGGCGCTCGGCCAGACGTGCGCGTCGGGTTTCATCCAGGGTGTGGTGGCAGTGCGGGCAGGCGATGCCTTCTTCGTACAAGGAGGAAGCGCGTTCCTCCGGCCCGAGCGGATGTCGGCAAGAGCGGCACAGCGTATGTGGCCCTTGTGCCAGGCCGTGGCCGACCGAGACGCGCTCATCGAATACGAAACACTCGCCCTGCCAGCGATTTTCCTGCGCCGGCACGGCTTCCAGATATTTGAGGATGCCGCCCTTGAGGTGATACACCTCGTCAAAACCGTGATGGCGCATCAATGCGGTGGATTTCTCGCAGCGGATGCCGCCGGTGCAGAACATCGCGATCTTCTTGCCGCGCAGTTCCGGGTGTTGTTCAACCCAGGCGGGCAGTTCACTGAAACTGCGGGTGGCGGGATTCAAGGCGCCGGGGAAGCTGCCGATCGCCACTTCGTAATCATTGCGGGTGTCCACCAGCACCACGTCCGGATCATCCAGCAGCGCGTTCCAGTCCGCAGGTTCCACATAGGTGCCAGCTTGCGTGGAGGCATCGACTTCGGGAACGCCGAGCGTGACGATTTCGCGCTTCAGGCGCACTTTCATGCGGTGGAAGGGCTCGCGCCGGGCCGGGGATTCCTTGTGCTCCATCGCGGCCAGACGTGGATCGGCCCGCAGGAAATCCAGCACCGCGCGCACATCGTCCGGTGTGCCGGCGATGGTGCCGTTGACGCCTTCGGCGGCCAGAAGGATGGTGCCGGAAACCTTGTGCGCTTCGCACAGCGACAGCAGCGGGGCGCGCTTTTCGGCGAAGTCGGGCAGGGTGGCGAAGTGGTAGAACGCGGCGGCGATGGTGGTATTCATACGACTAATTCTAGCCTGCAATGCATCACCCGGGCAGGCGCGTCATGCGGTTCCATCCGGGCCCGGGCGCAGGCCGGGCTTGAGGCGTACGTAGAGTTGTTTTCGTACCCGCGCCACGAGCTCGCCACTGGCGGTTTTCACTTCGGTGTCGAACCAGCGCAGCACCTTGTCGCCGCCGGCGGCGGCCTGGCGCAGTTCGTCCAGTACCGCCGACTCCAGCTGGAAATCGGCGAAGACATCCTCGCGGCCGGGCGCGATGAATTCGATCTCGGCGGCCTTGTCCCAGACCACGTAGTCCGGCCCGAGGTTGTGCATGACCAGGATCATCCAGAACGGATCGGTCATCGAGAACAGATTGCCGCCGTACTGGGTGCGCACGTAATTGCGGTTGTACCAGGCCAGTTTCAGCTGCACCCGCGCATGGCGCCAATCCGGCGCGATCTCGTGCACGCGGATGCCGGCGAACAGGAAGGGCGGCCACAGGTTGAAGATGCGGCGCAGGTGGCGGGGTGTCATCGGTGCAGGCTCGTGATCGTGGCGGCGATACGACGGCGGCAAGCGCCGTCGCGTGTGCTCAGAACATCATCAGCGCCATCTGGCGGCGGTAGCGCGCCACCAGTTCGGCGTCGGTGATGACATCGAAGGCCTGGGTCAGAGCGCGCCGTGGCAGGCCGTCCTCGAAGTTGCGGTCGCGCCGCAGCATTTCGAGAAACTGCTCCAGTGCCGCTTCGGCTTCGCCATCACCGAGCAGGCGCAGGCCAAGCAGGTGACGCGCGGTGAGATCGGCCGGGTTGGCGGCGATACGGCGTTCCAGTTCGGCGCGGGCCGGTGCGTCCTGCAGCGCGGCGGCGTTGGCGATCAGCACGCCAGCATTGCGTGCACGCTCGTCGGTGCCGAGGTTGGCGGGCAGGGCATCGAGCAGTTGCGAGGCTTCGCCGGTATCGCCGTTGCGTGCCAGCGCCAATGCCAGATCCAGGCGCAGGCTGTCATCGTCCGGCTTGGCGGCGCTTTCGGCGCGCAGTCGAGCGACATCCTCGGCCGGGGTCGGCGGGGCGGCCTCTTCCGGTTCGGCCGGCGCGCCCGGTTCAATGCCGTGCTGGGCCAGGAACTGGCGCAGCTGGCCTTCGGCAATGACGCCGGGGAAACCGTCGATGACCTGTCCATCATTGACCAGCATCACCGTGGGCACCGAGCGGATCTGGAAGTAGCCGGCCAGTTGCTGCTGCGCGTCGACATCGACCTTGGCGAGCAGGAAAGCGCCGTTGTATTCGGCGGCGAGCTTTTCCAGCAGCGGCCCGAACTGCTTGCACGGGCCGCACCACTCTGCCCAGAAATCCAGCAGGACCGGGGTGGTCAGGGATTTTTCCAGCACATCGGTCTGGAAGCCTTCGGTGGTGACATCGAATACATGGCTGGGGGCGTTGGAAGGGGAGTTGCTGGGCATGCGGGGTTCCTGCGTTCGCGCGGGTGCGCGGCTGGCTGAAGGGATGAAGCCCAACATGGTGGCGACTGGCGCCGATGCAAGGCAAGATCGCGGCCCCATCCAAGCGCGCATTGGACCATCTAACGATGCAGAGCGAACCTGCGATATCGAACCGGCCGGCCGCCGGCTTCTGGCACCTGATGCTGCATGGCGGCTGGTTCGGGCCGTTGTGGTTCGTGCTGGTGGCGTTGCTGGCCGGCGCCTGGCGCGAGGCTTATGTGCCGGCCACGCAGTCGCTGTCGATGCTGGGTGCGGTCGGTGCGCCGGGCGCGGGGTGGTTCAACCTGCTGGGCTACATCGTGACGGGAGTGGTGCTGCTGCTGTTCGTGATCGCATTGGAACGCGGCATGCAGCGCGATGGCGCGGCGCGCGGCGGGCGGCTGGGCACCGGTTTGCTGATGGTGTCGGCGCTGGCGTTCGCGGCGCAGGGCGTGTTCGCGTTCGATCCTGCCGAACTGGATGCGGCCACATCGCAGCGCCATGCCTCGGCCTTGGCGTTCGCGTTGCTGGGGTTGATGGCCGGCGCCATGTTCGTCGCCGCCAGCCTGCGGCGTGCGCCGCGCTGGCGCATGTTGACGCGCGTCGGGCCGGCGCTGGCGGCCTTGCTGCTGGTGTTTCTGGTGCAGCCGCCGCAGCAACTGGTGCCGGCGCTGGCCGGGCAGCCGGGCCATGCGCAGCGTTTGATCCTGGCGGTGTATCTGGGTTGGTTCGTGCTGGCGGCGCTGGTCGCGCTGCGGCGGCGAGGCTGGTGAATCGAAACCGGCTGCCTGTCGGGCATCGCTTTGCTCAGCCCGACCTATGCCGATCTGCGCGGTGCGAAGGAAGTGCATGGGTTGGCGGGGAAGCACATGGGTTGGAGATGACCCCGGACGTAATCCGGGGGAACCCCAACGTCATGATGCAGCCGCGATGCTGCGACCTCAATCCAGCACGTGATAGCGCGTCGGCACCACACCGATGTGTTCGCCGTTCTGCGGTGCGGAGGGACCAAGGTCGTAGGGAAGGTCCAGCTCTATCACTTCGGGCTGATGTTCCACATCCAGTTCCAGCGTGATGCGGCCGCCAATGCGGCGTCGGCTGCGAACGCGGCCATTCAAGCCTTGGCCGGCATCGGCGAGGCTGTAATCGTGCGGGCGTACGAGGATGTGACCTTCGCCGGCGGCATGGCGGGCCGGCAGGCGCAGTTCGGTGCCGCGCGGAATGAAGCCGTCGGCCGAGAACTCGCCATGGATGCGGTTGCCGCGCCCGAGGAAATCGAACACGAAGGCGTTGCAGGGCTGGTCGTAGACCTCGTCCGGGGTGCCGACCTGTTCGATATGGCCCTGGTTGAACACCACGATGCGGTCGGCCAGTTCGATGGCTTCTTCCTGGTCGTGGGTGACGAACAGCGTGGTGTAGCCGGTTTCATCGTGGATGCGGCGCAGCCAGGCGCGCAGTTCGCCGCGCACCTTGGCATCGAGCGCGCCGAAGGGTTCGTCCAGCAGCAGCAGGGTCGGGTCGATGGCCATCGCGCGCGCCAATGCCACGCGCTGGCGCTGGCCGCCGGAAAGCTGGTGTGGGTAACGCTGGCCCAGTTCGGAAAGTTGCACGGTATCCAGCAGCGCCTGCGCGTGTTCGCGCATCGCCGCGCGGCTCATGCGCTCGCGTCGCGGCTTGCAGCGCAGGCCGAAGGCGACGTTGTCGAGCACGTTCATATGTGCGAACAGCGCGTAATGCTGGAATACGAAACCGATGCGACGCTGCTGCACGGTCAGGTGCAGCGCATCGTTGCCGTTGAACAGGATGCGGCCGCTGTCGGGGAATTCGAGCCCGGCGATGCTGCGCAGCAGCGTGGTCTTGCCCGAGCCGGAGGGGCCAAGCAGGGCGACCAGTTCGCCGCTTTGCAGCGACAGGTTCACCTGGTCCAGCGCGTGCGTGTTGCCGAAGCGCTTGCAGAGGTTTTCGATCCGGATATCCATAGGCGGTTACTCCCGGCGCCCGGCGGCGCCGCGTTCGCTGTCCAGGCGCCATTCCAGCGCCGATTTCAGCCCCAGCGTGACCAGTGCCAGCAGCGCCAGCAGCGAGGCCACGGCGAAGGCGGCGGCGAAGTTGTATTCGTTGTAGAGGATTTCCACGTGCAGCGGCAGGGTATTGGTCAGGCCGCGGATGTGGCCGGACAGGATGCTGACCGCGCCAAATTCGCCCATCGCGCGCGCGGTGCACAGCAGCACGCCGTACAGCAGTGCCCAGCGGATATTCGGCAGCGTCACCGCGATGAAGGTGCGCCAGCCCGAAGCACCGAGGCTGAGCGCGGCCTGCTCGTCGTCGCTGCCCTGTTCGGCCATCAGCGGAATCAGCTCGCGCGCGATGAACGGAAAGGTCACGAAGATCGTCGCCAGCACGATGCCCGGCACCGCGAACACGATCTGGATGTCGTGCTCGTCCAGCCACGGCCCGAGCCAGCCCTGCGCGCCGAACATCAGCAGATAGATCAAGCCGGCCACCACCGGCGACACCGAGAACGGCAGATCGATCAGCGTTACCAGGATCTGCTTGCCGGGGAACTGGAATTTGGCAATTGCCCAGGCAGCGCAGATACCGAACACCAGGTTGGCGGGAATCGCGATTGCCGCGACCAGCAGCGTCAGCCGGATCGCGGCCAGCGCATCCGGTTCCACCAGCGCCTGCATGAAGGTGCCCACGCCGTGGCGCAACGCCTCGGCGAACACCAGCACCAGCGGCAGCAGCACGAAGCTGGCCAGGAACAGCACCGCCAACGCGATCAGCCCGCGCCGCACCCATGGCGGATCGCTGGTGGGCGGGCGCGGTACGCGCAATGGCTGGGTGTCAGTGGACTGCGGCACGGTGTCGCATGCTCCAGGCTTGCAGCAGGTTGATCGCCAGCAGCAGCGCGAACGCCAGCAGCAGCATCGCGGCGGCCACGGCGGTGGCGGCGGGGTAATCGAATTCCTCCAGCTTGATCACGATCAGCAGCGGCGCGATCTCGCTCACATACGGAATATTGCCGGCGATGAAGATCACCGAGCCGTATTCGCCCACCGCGCGCGCGAATGCCAGCGCGAAACCGGTCAGGATCGAAGGCGCCAGCGTCGGCAGATTGACCCGCAGCGCCGTCTGCCAGCGGCTGGCACCAAGCGAGGCGGCGGCTTCTTCCAGCTCCACCGAAGCTTCGCTGAGCACCGGCTGCACCGAGCGCACCACGAAAGGCAGCCCGATGAACACCAGCGCCACCACGATGCCCAGCGGCGCGTAGGCGACCTTGATGCCATACGGCTCCAGCCAGCGCCCGATCCAGCCGTTGCCCGAATACAGCGCGGTCAGCGCGATGCCGGCCACGGCGGTGGGCAGGGCGAAGGGCAGGTCGATCATTGCATCCAGCAGGCGCCGGCCGGGGAAGCGGTAGCGCACCAGCACCCAGGCCACCAGCGTGCCCATCACCGCGTTGAACGCAGCCGCCGCCAGCGCGGTGCCGAAGCTGAGTTTGAGTGCGGACAGCACGCGCGGATCGGTCCACACCGCCCACAGCCCACTCCAGCCCAGCTCGGCGGCTTTCAGGAACACGCCGGCCAGCGGAATCAGCACGATCAGCGCCAGCCACGTCAGGGTGTAACCCAGCGTCAGGCCGAAGCCGGGCAGCACCCGGCGCCTGCGCCAACGCGGCGTGCTCACGCTTCGTGCGTCCATGCGTGAATCCAGGGCGATGGCAGGCGTGGCGGCATCATCGCGGCGCCGTGTAGATCCGGTCGAACAGCCCGCCTTCGGCGAAGTGGGCCTGATGCGCGGCAGCCCAGCCACCGAAATCGGCAATCGTGACCATCTCAAGCGTATCGAACCGCGCCATATCGGCCGGATCGGCATATTCGGAATGGCGCGGGCGGTAGAAATGACGGGCCGCGATGCGCTGGCCCTCGGCGCTGTAGAGGTATTCCAGATAGGCCTGCGCCACCGCTTCGGTCTGCTTGCGC
Organism: Denitratimonas organivorans; assembly: GCF_037478135.1. NCBI lineage: Bacteria > Pseudomonadati > Pseudomonadota > Gammaproteobacteria > Lysobacterales > Lysobacteraceae > Denitratimonas > Denitratimonas organivorans. The sequence goes on along the minus strand of NZ_JBBHDV010000005.1, from coordinate 34,661 downwards.
TTGACCACGCGATCCACCACCGCGACCGGCGGTTCGGCCAGGATCGACAGTGAGGGCGTGACGATCTCCAACGCATCCGCGCCCAGTTCGCGCAAGGCCAGGTGGGCCTCGTTTTCCCAAGTGATCAGCACATCGCCGATGCCGCGCTGCACGAAGGTAGTGGTGGCGCCGCGCGCGCCGGTATCCAGCACCGGCACGTTGCGGTACAGCGTGCCGATCCAGCGTTGCGCGGCTTGCGCATCGCCGTCGTGCTCGCGCAGCGCCCAGGCGTAGGCGGCCAGATGGTTCCAGCGCGCACCGCCGGAGGTCTTGGGATTGGGTGTCACCACGCGCACGCCTTCGCGTGCCAGATCGCCCCAATCGTGGATGTCCTTCGGATTGCCGGCGCGCACCAGAAACACGATGGTCGACGTGAACGGCGTGCTGTTGAACGGCAGGCGCTGCTGCCAGTCCGGCGACAACCTGCGGCCGTGCGCGGCGATGGCATCGATGTCGTAGCCCAGCGCCAGCGTCACCACATCGGCCGGCAGCCCGTCGATCACCGAACGCGCCTGCTTGCCGGAACCGCCATGCGACGCCTGCACCCGCACGGTGTCGCCGGTCTTCTCCAGCCAGTGCGCGGCGAAGCTTTCGTTGATGTCGCGGAACAGTTCGCGCGTGGGGTCGTAGGAGACATTCAACAGCCGGATGTCGCGTGCCTGCCCGGACAGCGGCACGGCCAGCACGATGGCCGCCAGCAACAGGCGCAGCAGGATCGTCATTGGCATCTCCCGGGGTTGAAAGGACAGGTGCAAGGTGGCGCCGTGCGGCCCCTGCCGCAGCGGTTGTCAGGCGCCGGACCGGCGCTGTGCGCGGAGCACACGGGCGGGCATGATCGCCGGAGTGTGCCGGATCGGCAATGCGCGATCGTGTCGCAATGTGACAAGCGGCGCGCCCGCGATGCCGTCCAGGCGCTTCTGGCGGCAGCCTGACGTGACACAATGACAACGTGAATACGCCTTCGATTTCCCCGCTTCCCGCGCTCGATTCCGCCCGCATCGCCATCGTCGGCCTGGGCTACGTCGGTCTGCCGCTGGCGCTGGCTTTCGCGCGCCAGTTCCACACCTTCGGCCTGGATCTGGACCGTGCCCGCATCCGCGCACTGGCCGCCGGCCACGACAGCACCGGCGAAACCGGCGCGGAAGACCAGCCCTGGCTGGAAAAACTGCACCTGTCCGACGATCCGGCCGCGCTCGCCGGGCACGATGTGTTCATCGTCGCGGTGCCGACACCGGTCACGCGGCACAAATGGCCCGATCTTTCGCCATTGATTTCCGCCAGCGAATCGGTGGCGCGCGCGCTGCGGCCCGGCAATGTCGTGGTGTTCGAATCCACCGTTTACCCCGGCGCCACCGAGGAAGTCTGCGTGCCGGTGCTGGAGGAAATCTCCGGGCTGAAGTTCAACCGCGATTTCTTCGTCGGCTACAGCCCGGAACGGATCAATCCCGGCGACCAGACCCGGCGCCTGCCGGATATCGTCAAGGTCACCTCCGGCTCCACGCCGGAGGCTGCGGACTTCGTCGATGCGCTGTACCGGCGCATCATCAGCGCCGGCACACATCTGGCCCCGGACATCCGCACCGCCGAGGCCGCCAAGGCCATCGAAAACACCCAGCGCGACGTCAATATCGCGCTGATGAACGAATTCGCCGGCATGTTCGCGCGCCTGGGCATGGACACCGAGGCCGTGCTGGAAGCGGCCGGCACCAAATGGAACTTCCTGCCGTTCCGCCCCGGCCTGGTCGGCGGCCACTGCATCGGCGTGGATCCGTACTACCTGATCCACAAGGCGCAGGAAGCCGGCTACCACCCGGAACTGGTGATGGCCGCGCGCCGCATCAACGACGGCATGGCCAGCCGCGTGGTAGCACGCCTGCTGCGCGCGATGGCAAAAGCGCGGATCAGCACCGTGGGTGCGCGTGTTCTAGTGATGGGCGTCACCTTCAAGGAAAACTGCCCGGACCTGCGCAACAGCCAGGTCGCCGGCGTGATCGCCGAACTGCGCGACTGCCACGCACAGGTGGACGCCTACGATCCCTGGGTGGACGCGGCCCAATGCCAGGCCGAATGCGGCATCGAACCCATCGCCCAACCCGAACCCGGCCACTACGACGCCGTACTGATCGCCGTCGCCCACCGCCAATTCCGCGAACTGGGCGCAGACGGCATCCGCGCCCTGCTCAAACCCGACGGCATCGTCTTCGACGTGAAATACCTGCTGCCGCGTGACGCGGTGGAGGCGAGGCTTTGATCCGGCTGACAGGGCGCTGTAGCGCCTGTTCCGCAGCGGTGTAGAGATGCTGCCGTCTGTTGCCATCAGTCCTCATGCAAGCGGACTGGCCGGAATGATGGCTCGGGCAAAGCCCACCGCAAAGCCGAATACACGAATGCAACCGCTCCCGTTTGCTAACGGCTCGGTTGAGAGGCGCGGCACTTTTTGCCGCGTCCTCTCTCGAACCGAATGTTAGATGCAGCGGCGCCGAGACCGTGCACCCTGTAGGACAGTGGGGTTAGTACACTTTTCAGCGATTACCCTTTCTTTGTTATGCGGTTTCGAATCAGAAGACCGAACGGCAAAGCAATAATGGGTGCGAATAACCACGCCAGAACGGAGTGGCGCAATTCCGTTAAGAACAATAAGAGCGCGAGAATCGCGCTAAAGAAGAAGCCCACGGCGTATTGTTTTCTACGAAACTTGAACTCTTCATGTTCTGAGAGCATGGCCTGCGACGTATTCGGGTTCACGATTGTACTTCCGACGCCTAGAGCGACCAGACAGCCGAAGAGGAAAAGCGTGATCTGATGCGGTACGGCGTCGTTTCGTGCGGTATTGATCAGGACACATACCACCAGCGACAGGCCTAAAGCACCCGCCACGAAACGCCAAAAGGAGGCTTCAGTCTTATTGCGCATCTAACGCCAAGTTAACTGGCAAAACGGAGCCCGCTTGCGGGCGCAGTGGTTTACAGCGGGGCGCACAATTTGCGAAGCAAATGCCCCGCTGTAAATTGTCCAGTTGAACGCCTGGTTATGCGCCTGCTTTGGCACGACTAATGGCCGCCTGATGTTCAGGTTTAATTGGCATGACTTTAAACGGACTAACATTTGCGCCACCGGTATTGCCCTTCGGGACCAAGCCAAATGCCGTTTTTGTAGCAGCACCGATAATACGAGCCACTTGGCCAAGAAATTCACCTACCCGCGAGTTTCTGGCTGCCCACTGCAGCATAAGGATGTGAACTTTAACATGCCAGAAAGTGGACTCTTGCCCAATGACATGCGCATTTTCCAAGTGCGTGAATTCCAGATCGATGTTGCCGGCACACCGAGCCTTCAATGCCAAATCAATTTCAGTCACCACAAAAGGCGCCACGTTTTTCGAAAAGCTATTTACCATGGGAACCTCCGATGTAAGCGCATAACGCCTGAATTAAGCCGTGCCGCGAAGCGGCGTCGGCTTGAATGAATTGTTGGGCTGCAACTTAGTCCGCCAATTTTCCGTCTACTAGCGAACGCGGAGTAAGAGTGAACTGGGCATTTTGCAAAATGCAGATGCGCTTCTCGATGGTGTTCATAAAAATTGTTTGGCTATCAAACCTACCAAGATACACCCAGTGCCTTACTGGATCAGGCTCGCACGCAGTGGGATTTTCAAGGAAGAAGGTTCTGTCACCTCCAAGATAGACCGCCTTCCCATCAGCGTAGCCTGCTGCCAGAACCGCCGATAGTTGCAGCAATGCGAGTGAGGCTGTCTGGAAGCGCATGGGGTGCCGCTCACGTAGCGCTTGAAAGATGAAAATTCCCGCCAACAGCGCAAGAAGTGGAATAAATACAAGAATGCTCTTCTCGTTGTTGTAATTATCCGCTAAAAATTTATACCGTTCGAGCGCATTGCTGAAGTTTGAGAAGATTAGCCATACATGCAGGGCCGCCAATCCAATAAAAAGAAGCCGAGGAATGCGAGCTTTGATGCCCCAGTTAAGAAATAGCACTAAGCCAACGAGCGCGACGGGGGCGAGCAGGATGGACAGACGGTTAAGGGGTAATGTTAACAATAGCTGAGGCGAGATATACGGAAATATGTCGAAGCCAAAAGGTCTCCAGTAAGCAAGCATGTATGCGGCCCCGAGAAGAATCGCATAGCCATACAGGACTACCCCGACACCAAGGGGTTCCCATTTTCCGAGTCGCGTAGTTCTTTCCATTGCGGTCCAACGCCTGAGTTAAGCGGCGCGCGGCTTTTCGCGCGTCCGCTTGGACGATTAGTTAGCCAAAAATTATTCGCTCGCGCTAACGCCTAAAATCGGATCAGTAATTTGCGCTCTTGCAGGACAGTCAAAACCATCTTGAAATATCTCACAAGAGGTCGCGGGCCGAAAACTCAGAACAAACTGATATGGATTACTAAAGACTATGTCGCATCGAGAACCACCTGCACAGCTTGTGACACGTATGTACAGAGTGGAAGGGCTTGTTACCCCAACCACGGCACGCCCTTGACCATTTGGCGCAAACACATCATCACCCGTAAGTAGATTGCCATTCGCATCTAGAATCTCAATCCTCGACAGAGTATATACATAATTATCGACTGGGCGCGTAAGGTGAACTAGCACGTCGCCAGGGCCTGGCACATCAAAGCGGAAGTAGTCAGCATCCGTTTTTGAGCTGTGTTGAGCAAAAATCCACGCATTAGATCCGATTGGATCAGCTTGTGCGATTGAATTATTAGGTTATGATTCAAATGTCGGAGTGGGCAATCCGATTACGATTAATTCATATTGCTCTGAGCGATGTTCTGGGCAGTCTTGATACTGCCCGACCTCTTGGCAGCCCGTTACCTCTATAAAATACGTTCCTTCGGGGTTAACGCCAACATCAAAACTCGTGAAGACGTCCGCCGCATATGCGTCGACGCTCGCAAGCTCTTGTGTTCCATCCGTAACCCGGATTCGCGCAAGATTGTATTGAAAGCTTCTTGGTGCGCGCATATACAACACACGAACGGACGAAGTAGACCCGACATCAAAGGTGAACATGTCAACATCCGAAAGAGTTGCTATGTTGCCGTAAACTGGAGCGCCGAAACGGATTGCTGTGGCAGTCGAGGTTGAATTGTTTGGCTCAACCTCGTAGCCCGCCTGAGCCGGTAGGACCCACAATGAGAGGAGCACAAGTAGCAACATTCTGAAACTCTTCATAACTCGCCCTCTTGCATCGATTGTCGGTGAAAGGCTAACACCGAAGCTCAGGCGCGCTGCGAAGCGGCGTCGCCTGGAGCGCCTTGTTAGGGCGCAGACCATTGAGCGGAGCGAGGCATGAAAGCACCAACAAAACGGGCTCCCGGACTAGCGGAACCGGGTCAACAAAACGCATACGGAGAGCGCCTTCTCCAGCCGCAAGTAGTGCCTCGCTCCGCTGAACGGTTTGTATGGTGGCCGGTGCCGCTGTCAGAACTTAGCGACGGTCATTGGCACAGGACAGGTAAACGTGCATGGATGCAGCGGGTGAGAGTAGTTGAAACGATATGGGGCGATACGCTGTACATGCGGCCTAACACCTGAATAAAACGCACTCGTTGCCCCAATTCCCCATAAGGCGATGATCTTTCGACCTTTTTCCTGGAATTGCGCCAAAAATAGCGGTTGAAATCCACTGCTCCACAACCCTGTTGAATCAGTGACTTGGAGCAGTTCGATTGCCGATACTGCTCCCGTACTGCGCCACTGTGCGCGCAGGGTTTCAGGAGCACCCAATTGGCCACCATCATCGCACGTCGCCGCAAGGACGGCACCCGCAGCTATCGAGCCACCATTCGCATCATGCGCGGCAATACGGTTCTGCATCGGGAAACGCGCACCTTCCGTGACAAGCCTACCGCTCAGCAGTGGACGCGCCATCGCGAAGCCGAGTTGAAGCAGGACGGCGTGGGCGAAAAGGCGGCGGCCCGGCTCAAGGCTCGGCGCGCGGTTCTGGTGTCTTCCCTGATTGATCGGTACGTTGACGAGTTCTACCCGATCAAGCAGTGGTCCGAGGCCAAAACCGGCTTTCTGCGGAGCTTGCAAGTGCGCATCGGTCATTGGGACGCCACGGCGGTGACGCCGGAATTGATCGTTGAGCATGTCCGCCAGCGGTTGTTGGCCGGAGTGAAACCGTCCACTGCCTACATGGACCTGAAGTGGCTGCGGGTGGTGCTGAAGGTGGCGCGCGGTGCCTGGGGCCATCCGGTGTCGCTGGATGCGCTGGCCAGTGGCATCCACATGTCCTTGCATCTGGAACTGGTGGCCGAAAGCACCCGGCGCGAACGCCGGCCGTCGAACGAAGAATTGGACGCGCTACGCGACTGGTTCGAACAATCCCAATCCCGCCGCCGGATTCCGATGGGCGATGTCATCGACTTTGCCATCGCCTCCACCCGTCGCCTGGGCGAAATCTTCCGCCTGCGCTGGGACGACCTGGACCGGAACACCATGACCGCCGTGGTGCGGAACATGAAAAGCCCCAAGGGCAGCCGGGGCAATGACGTGACCGTGAAGCTGACCCGCGACGCCTTGAAGATCATCGATCGGCAGCCACGCACCGATGTCCGCATCTTCCCGTTCAACCCGACCACGGCGCAGGGCAACTTCACCCGCGCCTGTGAACGAATGGGCATCGAAGACCTGCATTTTCACGACCTGCGCCATGAAGGCGTGAGCCGCCTGTTCGAGGCCGGCTACCAGATCCACGAAGTGGCCCAGTTCTCCGGCCACATGGACTGGGCCACATTGCGCCGCTACACCAACCTGCGACCGGCGAACCTGCAACTGCGCGACTGATGATGCACATGTCTGCGCTGGGCTCCGAAGACCCCCCGCGTTGCGCGCGGGGCATTGCGCCACCACACCCCGGACCCGATCCCGCGCGCAGCCACCGACCCGACGATGCGGAGCGCATCGCGTGAACGGCGGCGATGCGCCGAGGCTACCGCGCCGGGCGCGTTTCGTGGCGATCAGGAACGGCCACAGCGTGGACGGAACGCGGTATAGCCAACCTGTTCAAGCCACACCTGTGATGCCGTCTCACGCTGTGAGATACGCGGCGTATAGGGTGACCGCAAGGCACGGCAGGCGGTCTGAACGCCTGTACCAATCCGTCCGGCAGACAAGGTGTTGCCGGGCACCGCAAATGAATCAGGAGGTCACGATGCTCAAGTCCATGATGGTGCTGACACTCATCTTGTTCAGCGTCTCGGTCGGAATGGTCTGGGAAGCCAGGGGCCAGATGCGCAACGCAGCCAGGCTGAAAGCCCAAGGCAAGCCCGAGCCGGGCATTCCGCTTGAGAACCTGCGCGAATACCTGGGCTTGTTCAAGCGGATAATGTGGTTTCTGGTGGGCATTCTGGCGGTGCTGGTGATGGTGGATCGGCTTGGGTTGAACGCGAGCATGTAGTGACGCCCACCACACGCGATGTTACAGACACGGTCGATCCAGTACCCTCCAGTGTGTGGCCGTGGAACCCGTAAAGTCGGGTGATGGCCTTGTGCGACAATCCTAAACGAACCTGTGCCCCGAGGGGACGTTCAAACACTTTGATCGAGCCCATGACCCAACCCGAAAAGCCGACAGATCTTCTTACTCGCCTTGGCCAGCTAGGTGCCCCCGAACTGCGGCGGCTACTGGTGGAGCACCTCACCAAGCGGAAGCTGGGCCTGACCTGGGAGCGCAACGCCATCGAGCACGATGAGGTGTTGAATGCTGACATAGTTCTGCCTAGGCTCGACGCCAGCCGCAAGGCGCAGCGTACGCCCAAGATCTACGGCAAGGTGCTGTTCGTCACTCGGGAGGACACACGCCTGCGCATCGTCAATGATGACGGTAGCCTAGGCGACGAGTTCGATTGGGTCGATCTCACGCCGGCATGGAAGTGGATGGCGGCGCGGAGGAGCGGGTAAGGTTGGAGAGCCCATAGGGGGTGGGAGTGAGTATTTCACAGATCACAGGCCGTCAGTTTGCGACCAAGTTTGCGTTGCGGCCGGAGCAGTTCGGGTGGTTTCTAGGCGCTGGTGCCTCCGCAAGTGCGCGTATCCCCACGGGTTATGACATGATCACCGACTTCAAGACAACTCTGTTTTGTCAGGGAAGTGGAACGCCACGCCGCGAGATAGATCCGAGCGATCCGATATGGAAGGCTCGAATTGAGCTCTTCCTCAGCCAGCAAGGAAATCTCCCTCCTGCAGGTGACCCGTCGGAGTACGCGCGCGCCTTTGAAGCTGTCTACCCAAGTGTTGATGATCGCCGTACCTACATCGCACAGAAGGTGCAGCAGGGAGTCCCTTCTTATGCGCACAGGGTTCTGGCCTGCATGCTTGTCACCGGAAAGGTGCCCTGCATATTCACCACCAATTTCGACAATTTGGTGGAGTCGGCCACCACGGTTGCTCGTTCGAAGGTAGACCCCACCAAGCACAAGGACATGACGGTGGCTGCGATCGACTCAGCCGACCGCGCCGCTCGATGTGTCAGGGAGAATGATTGGCCACTCCTGGCGAAGATCCATGGCGACTTCCAGTCCGTAGACCTCAAGAACACCGAACAGGAGCTTGTAGAGCAGGACATTGGAATGCGCGGTGTGCTGGCTGCTTGTGCTCAGCGGTTCGCGCTTGTTGTTGTTGGATACAGTGGCCGCGATGCCTCTGTCATGAAGGCGCTTACCGATGCCTTGGCGGTGGAGGGAGCGTACCCTGGCGGCATTTACTGGATGACACGCTCGCCATCAGGCTTGCTTCCAGCGGTTCATGAATTTCTGAAAACAGCCGCGGCCAAAGGCGTCAGCGCTAACCTGCTGGTATCAGAGACGTTCGACGAGCTGGCCGGTGACTTGGAAGATGTCCTTGCCTTCGAGGAGGTCTTGAAGCAGCACATCCAAGAGGCCGGGCCGACCAAGACAGTCATTCCTGTCCCCTTGCCTGCGAACGAGGCACGAAGAGACCCCATCTTGCGTTGTTCGGCGCTTCGCATCACGCAGATGCCCGCTACCGCGCGGCGTATCAGTTTCAAGAAGCCAGCCTCCATTATTGAAGTGCGCGGCCTACTCAAGGCAGCCAAGGTCGGAGGAAGCATTGCTGCGGCAGGAAGGGACTTCGCTGCATTCGGCAAGGACAAGGAGCTCTTGGCCGCACTTGCACCACTCGAGCCCACGCTCGCAGGGGAGATTGCGCTTTATCCAGAGCATGATAGCTGGGCACTGGGCCTTCTCTATGACGCTTTCGTGCGCGCGGTGTGCCGCGGTCGGCCCCTTCACCCAAGGCTGAGGAGCAAAGGCCACCGGGTGGTAGTGGCGGGTGACCGTGACGGTGAGGATGGTGCGCGACGGGCGAAGCGCTTGAAGGCTCTTGGCCCGTTGAAATCAGCGTACGGAGTTCCACTGTACGGCCGAACTTCTCCGTCGGATCTTCCCTTCAATGAGGCCCTGGATTTGCGCTTGGAGCAGGTGAGTGGAAAGTGGTGGTGCGTGTTCGATGCGTTCACGCACGTGGACCTTCCAGAGATAGAAGCGGCTCGCGACGACGAACCGGTTCGCTTCCGGATCAATCCTGCGGCTGACTGGCTTCGTGAGCGCTGGGCGCAACGCTACAACCGGAAATGGACGGCCATCATCGATGCGTGGTCGCAACTCTTGGCCGGAGAGGCCAGAATCTGTTGGCTCAACGACGGTGAGGGTATCGATGCTGTCTTTCAAGTGGGTTCGGTGTCGGCATGGAGCCGGCCGTCGCACGACCACGCCTACTTCCATCGGGGTGGACGATGAGCGCTGCCGACGCCAAGCTTGCGCCCTTCCAGCTCCTGGATGAGCCCATCCTGTCCTTCGCACCGGATGATCCGCGGGCGGTTGATATACATCCACTGCGAGGGCTGATCAATCACGGCCCTTTCTCAACGAGATCCTTCGGCACCTTTACACCGACACTGCGCGTGGCAATGGTTGGGCCGCAGTCTGGGCGCGACAACGTGGTTGCCCTGATGAAGCTAGTACAGCAGTCCCATCGGCCAAGCGACCGCAAGGAGTATGTGCCCGATTACCCGGGGTTTCAGAAGCTCTTCGGCGTTCCCCTTCGCGCGGCGGCGCCAGTCACGCGCGTTACCTGGCCAGACGCCTTGGAGGACTTCCAATTTGAAGGCACTGGCGAGCAGAGGCTGCAAGCAGCGTTCGAGAGAGCGTTAAGCCAGCTGGATCTGGTGCGTTCCGAGTTCGATGTCGTAGTCGTTCATTTGCCCGATGCATGGGCAGGTTCCCTGTATACGCCAACTTTCAACGCACACGACATGTTGAAGGTCATAGGTGCGCGATTCGGCATTCCTACGCAGGTTCTCAATGATCGGGCGTTTACTTTCTCGGCCAAGGCATCTATCGCGTGGCGGCTGGCAATTGCCCTTTACGTTAAAGCTGGCGGCATTCCGTGGAAACTGGCGCCGCTGTCTGGTGTGCCAGAAGGCACGGCGTACATCGGCTTGGCGTATGCACTGCGCCCGCATGAGGGCGGGGTTCATTACGTTACCTGTTGTTCCCAGGTGTTTGACATGGACGGGGGAGGAATGCAGTTCGTTGCATTCGAGGCTCGTGACCCCGTTGAGGATGTGCAAGAAGCCAAGCGCAACCCATTCCTCAGCAGGTCGGACATGCGTGCGGTACTTGCTCGCAGCTTGCAGCTGTATCAGAAGCGCAACGGCGGTGCGTTGCCCCGGCGACTGGTAGTCCACAAGACGACCGCATTCCGAGAAGAGGAGATTCAAGGGGCCGGCGAAGCGTTGGCGGCAGTTCCCGAGTTCGAGTGCATCGAAGTCGGCAGCAATTCGTCGTGGCGGGGCGTATGGATGGTCGGCAATCCCAGTGGACCAAAGCCGACGAAGGCTGATGGCTACCCGGTGCCGCGGGGGATCCTGCAAACGCGTTCCGGTACTTCATGCCTTGTCTGGGTCGCAGGCAATGCGCCAGGCGTCTCGACAACCTCCGCGTACTATCAAGGCGGCAAGAGCATCCCGCGTCCCTTGGTGCTCACGCGCCACTCAGGTTCAGGGCCTTTGCAGTTGATTGCTGCGGAGGCGCTCGCATTAACCAAGATGGACTGGAACAACGATGCGCTTTACGACCCGCTACCAGTGACGATCCAATACTCCAAGCGCTTGGCGCGGACCATCGCCAACATTCCAAGCCTGCCGTGTCGAGACTACCCCTATCGTCTTTTCATGTGATTTCGTGGCCCAATGAGTTTGTCAGTCGGGCACCTCGAATAACCCCCTTCGCCACGCATGACGCCGTTCCGAGAGCCGCTCACTTGCATCGACATCCTTCGAATTCCGCCGGTCCTTCCCCCGTAGAGTGAGTCCACTGGTTTCTGGAAACTTCCCCCCACAGAGGTTCCCATGCGCAAGTCAAAGTTCACCGAGAGTCAGATCGCGTCAATCCTGAAGGAAGCCGAGGCCGGAGCGGCGGTAGCCGATGTGGCACGCAAGCACGGCATCAGTGCAGCGACTTTCTACGCCTGGCGGTCCAAGTACGGCGGGATGGCGGTATCTGACATGCAGCGACTTCGTGAGCTGGAACAGGAGAACGCGCGCCTGAAGAAGATGTACGCGAACCTGAGCCTGGATCACGAGCTGCTCAAGGAGATCGTCGCAAGAAAGTGGTGACGCCGGCACAGCGCCGTGAGGTGATGGGCTGGCTTTTGGAGGCGCGATCAATGGGCGAGCGTCACGCCTGTCGCCTGGCCCAGCAGCCGCGCTCCACACAGCGGCGGCGCTTGCGCGGTCGCGGGGATGGGTCGTCGGATACGGAGGCACGCTTGATTGAACTGGCGCAAACCCATCCGGCCTGGGGTTGTCCGAAGCTTCACCGGCAACTACGCCACGAAGGCCACCGTATCAACCGCAAGCGCACCGAACGGCTGTATCGGCAGTATGGCCTGGCGATCCGGCGTCGGCGGCGCAGGCGGCTGGTGCGTAAGCGTCCGACTCCCACACCTTGTATTCGGATCAGTTCCGACGTAACGGCAGCAGGCTGTCGATGTTGCGATTGAGCGTGGTTGGCAGGCGGTTGAGCGTGTCGGTCAGCCAGGCGTGCGGGTCCAGGCCATTGGCCTTGGCGGTGGCCAGCAGGCTCATGATCGCCGCCGCGCGTCGGCCGGCTTGCTCGGAGCCGGCGAACAGCCAGTTCTTGCGACCCACAGCAATGGGCCGGATCGCGTTCTCGATGGCGTTGTTGTCGATCGGGTACCGACCGTCTTCAACATAGCGGGCCAGTGCGTCCCAGCGCCGCAGGGTGTAGGCCAGCGCCCGTGCCGTGCCGCTGTTGCCCAGGACCTTGGGGTGCAGTTCGTCCAGCCAGGCCTTCAGCCCGGCCAGGGCCGGGACGGCATGCTGCTGGCGGTGGGCATGGCGCGCCTGGACCGTCATGTCCCGGACCGCCTCCTCGATCCGGTACAGCACGCCGATGCGCGCCAGTGCTTCCTGCGCAATCGCGCTGCCGCTGGCGGCGTGCTGGTCGAACCATTTCCGACGTGCATGCGCCCAGCAGCCCAGTTCGGTCACACCCTCGGCCCACAGCACCTTGTAGCCGGCGTATTCGTCGACCATCAGCGATCCGCGCCAGTCCCCGAGGAACTGCCGGGCATGGCTGCCACTGCGGTTGGGATGGAACTGGAACACCACCCGCGGCGGCCCGGCACCGGTGTGGCGGGCGTTGCTGTAGGCGAACAGGTAGGCACGCTTCGTCTTGCCGGCCTTGGGGATCGAGCAGGGCCACCGGGGTCTCGTCGGCGTGCAGTACCGGTTGCTGGCGCAGGTGTTCGCCCAGCCGCTCGGCCAGCGGTTGCAGCGCCACCCCCACCGCGCCGATCCACTCGGCCAGCGTACTGCGCGACAGCGCAATGCCGCTGCGGGCGTAGATCCCTTCCTGCCGGTGCAGCGGCAGGTGATCGACATACTTGGCGATGGCCACCTGTGCCAGCACGCTGGCATCGGCCTGGCCGCGATCGATGATCGCCGGGGCCACCGGTTCGGCCACGATCTGTTCGCAGGTCCGGCAGGCGTACTGCGGGTACACGTCGCGCGTGACGTAGAACGTCAGCGGCTAGCACGCCAGCTTCTCGCTGACGTGATCGCCGATGTGGGTCAGGGCTCCCTGGCACTGCGGGCAGGTGCAGGTCTCCAGCTCATGCCGGCGCTCGACCCGCTCCAGGTGCTCGGGCAGCGGCGTGCGGCCGGCGCTGGCCGCCTTGCGTTTGCGCTGGCGTTCTGCCGCGTCTTCGCCCTCGGCCTGGATCGCCTGCAGCTGCGCTTCCACCGCCGCAATGTCGGCAGCCATGGTTTCCTCGAACAGCTCCCGCTCCGCCGGGTCCATGCGCTCGCAGCGGGCTGAGAACTGCAGCCGACGCAATCGGACGATCTCCGCCGTCAGGGCGGCGATCTGGGCATCGCGGTGGCTGATGGTGCGATCACGCGCATTGATCAGTGTCGCTTGCCGGTTCACCGTGGCCAGGGCAGCGTCGCGCTCGCCCCATGCCTCAACCAGCAACGTGCGCAGCGCCTGCGGATCATCGATGGCATCCAGGGCAGACAGGTCCATGCCCGCCACGATGCCATGCACTACCCCGCGCGCGCATGTGTAATCGGTCCGATGGACAAACGCTGCCAGTCCACCCCTGCGCACAGCCAACCGAACTGCTCGGCGCTCAGGGTCCATGCCGCTTCACCCGCGCGTGGCCATACGAACCGCCCCTGTTGCAGACGCCGCACCGCCAGCCACACCCCGTGCCGATCACAGCACAGCAGCTTGATCCGCGTGCCGGCCCGATTGCCGAACACGTAGGCCTCGCCTTCGGCCGGGTCGCGGCCAAGCACCACACGCACTTGCAGCAACAGCCGGTCCATCCCGCAGCGCAGGTCCGTGGGCGCGGTCACCAGCCACCAGGCGCGGATGCTCAGCATGCGCACAGGCTCCGGACAAGCGCCTGCAGGCCGGCTGCCTCGGCCGGCAGCGGCAGGCCCAGCACCAGGCCGTTGGGCAGACGCACCTGCACCTGCGACCCCGCCGTGACCGGAGCCGTGACCCGGATCGGCAACACACCGGTCAGGCCATGGCGGCCTGACTCAAACCAAATGGCCTCCAAGAAAGCCGGGGCGGTTCAAAGTGCTGGATGCCAACCAGTTCCAGTCGCTGGATCAAGCCCGCGCAGTCACCGAGGAGTGGCTGGCCATCTACAACGAGCAACGCACCCACAGCGCCATCGGTCAGCTGCCGCCGTTGGCGTTCAAACGACGATGGCAGTCACAGGAAATTCCAGTTATCAGTGGACTCGGGTAAGGGGGGGTTGACCGAGAAAATGCATGCACCCCATCCTCACCGTGGCATCCGTGTTCGACTCTGCCCGACAAGAAGTTGCGCCTGACGGGCGCGGAAAGGGCGAAGGAATCGCCCAAATAGAAAAATCAGTGATATTTAAGCGGAAATTGAAGCAAATCCCGGAATGCGGCATCACCCATGACCTGTGATGGTCGTGGACACGAAGCGGAAGGGAATGTTCAGACCTTCCTTAGGGCTCTTCGCAATCCTGGGGCTCCAGCCGATTGAATATCCCAGAAGCAAAATCAATGACTTGTTCACGCGAACTCATTGTTGCCCCGACCTGTTCAGCCATCTGTCGAGCCTGTAATGCTTCTGTTTCGCTCAGCTGTTCCCAGATCCCCTCCAGTCGCCGCTCAAACCCTTGACGAGTAATGTCATCGGCAATTGGCATGAGAGCCAACGCGTACGCGGCAGCTCGAATCAGATCTTGCTCGAAGAAATCATCTGGAAATCCAATCAGGCTGTCTCGCCCTGACAGAATCCCGGATAAAATAAATAGAGCTCTTGGATCTCCATGTTGAGCTGCAAATTCCAACAAATGGGGTGCATTGTCACGATACGCCGCCCACGCTTCTGCATCTACCGCAAAATTGTTGACGTTGGCCATCATCGGAGGAAATCCAGCGAATCGGACCGCCGCAGCAGTGCTGCCTTGGTTTGCTGCCATAAGCATGTATTGCCACGAACTGGAAACCTGTGCTGGCGTCAAGCCATCGCATACCGTAGCCGCCCGGTCACCGAGCGCACTGAAATACGCTGCATTGGAGATTGTTCGAGTCTCTGCACCGGAGCCTGGTGGCAATTCGGTAGCAAATTCCACGGATGAATTGACGCCTGCCTGAATTAGAGGCTGCATTGCACATAGCTGCAGATCAAGCGCCAGCCTACAACCGGCCTGCTCGTCTCCGTTTCTTGCCTGCTCGGCAAGCTCATCAAAATAATCGATGACAGGAGTATCCACTGAGGGGAGTGTTTGGGTTTCTAGCGTTTCAGCCGCAACATTCGACAAGGGTGTTGCGAGCGAAGATTTTATGCTGACAGCAGAAGAAAGTGTGTCTAAGGCTTGTTTCTCTATTAATTTCGTTACATCAGGCTGCTGTTTTTCTTTGGGCGCTATTACATCATACCCCCATTGAATTATAACTCCAAAGACAGTGACAGCGACCACTCCTGCTAATATAATTGCTCGTCGATTCATTTGAGCTCTACCCGCAAGTCCTTGCTCTTCTATCCTTTCGGGAGTAGATGCATCCCTAATCCCAGTGATGTCCAACTAGTATATGAATTCATGGTTGTTATTGACTTAGTGACACGTCTAACCTTCAAACCCTCTGTTACATCAAACAGCTCAACGCTTACTTGATCGTTTGGAAGTTGAGTTAATTGAACAGCAATCTCAGCTCCAGATGGTGCAATGAAGTGCGAGAAATCACCAGACGGAATAAAACTAACATTAATTGGAAAATAGTCAGATTTATTAAAGAAAACAACATGAAAAACATCGGAACCCTTCTTGCTCTCGCCTGCAATAGCAGAAGGCATCGCAGCAACCACTGGAGCTGCAGCTAGTGCAGTTAAAGCTGATTGAATAAAGCCTCGACGACTATCCATTAACTACTTCTCCTGCTCGTGAGGGTTGCAGTTTAGGTTACTACAACCAGACCAGTTAGAGTTTCCACCACATGTCAGCCGATTAGTGCAGTTGCTGATATTTGTTGTATCTCCACACTTAGATGAATTACTACATTTATTGAAATTTGCCATTACCTCAGAGTCTCCCGGAACTATTGAGTCGAGTCTTTCAGCAAGCCGCGGGTCAATACTTATGCTGCCATCTTGATTTAGGGACACTAAGGAAGGATCGATGTTATTCATAAGTTAACTCATGCTGGCATTAAGTACTATGGGGATTTGACGACGAGCAGCTCGATTTATAGCCGTAAGAGGGCAGCTTAGAGCACTGACGTCAAAGTCTGTGAACCCCTCGAGCCATAGGCGGAGCAGATCATTATCAATATCAACAGTTCCATCCGGGTTAATGTGACCGATAGTGTTTCTTGGATCGTCAAGCGCTACAGTACACTTCCCCAGCCTCCCGTCAGACCTTACCATTATTGAATTTGATCGAGCCGCGTAACATATTTCTCTTCGCTTTGTTTTATCCAGCTCTGAGTCCGCCAATACCCTGGATTCACCTTTGAGTCGAAGCATGGCCTTGGAGTAGTCCGAATAGTTCAACGTCGGTATATTTCCCGATGCTGACCCCCCGAGATCAGATAGCCTATGAAAGTGAATATCAAACCTCCCATCATCACCAAAACTTCCATTCAACCTCGGCACGAGCCTCCCCAAACTGTCCAAATTGTCACTGGCGATGTGAACTCGAATAGTAACTGAAATATGATGACTTGATGACTTCATCACCATAAGATTGTTCCAAATGACGTCAAATGTTCCCGACCCATCTGCTCGCAATCGACGCGTGTCATGAATATCAACATCACCATCAAGGGTTATTTGGAAGTGATTCTGCCCACACTTAACAAGCCGATCAAGGGTCTCCTTGTCCAACAAGTAACCATTAGTCGTCAGCCCCCCATTAAAACTAACTTTATTATCCCGCGATAACTTCGCAGCAAACTCTGATATATCAAACAAAATTGATTTTGCCAGCAATGGCTCCCCACCAAACCATGAGAGGTGGAGCCTCTTTAGTGAGGTTATGCGATTTCTTATTAGATTCTTGATTCCAGAAACCACCTCAGCACTCATTTTGCCAATTTTGAAATCCTCATAGCAATAAGTGCAGCGAAAGTTACATTTTTCGGTAGGCAGTATTATCAACTCAAGAGTCGAATTATCAAATGCAGATGCTATTGTTGATGGATGGTACCCATTCGGAAACGTCTGCTCAGTAGACATATGAATTGCTTCCTTGGCCCTGACGTGACTATTAACGGTGTGGACTATCAAACTCACAACGCAAGCTGTTATTACTGTCGTCGCAGCGCAGACGATTTGTGCAACTTAATCTATTTGTACTGTTATCGCACCCCGTGTTTGCGCAATTTAAACGATTCGTAGACTGTGGAGCGTCAACTGATGATGCATACGCTTCTTTTAGCTGCTTTACAACTTGATCGCTGGCTAAAATATTCCCATTTTCATCAATAGCAATCTTGCTAAGGTCAATTATTGTCGACTTGGTATCCATAGGCATCCTTATTATGAATAATAAAAATTATATCCCGCTGGCCAGACAAAGATATTACTTTTAACCAGAGACCGCTGGATGTAAGTGCATTCAAATGTGGGCGGACTACAACCGCTATAGACGGTGAATTGTAAAAATATGTATCACGTGAACGAACACTTGTCAACGACCTGAGCATGTGCTTGACACATGAGTGATGGGGATAATTCTCAACCGCCCCAATGAACCGGCTTGGGATTCCTGGAGGCTCCAAATCTTGAGAGGATGGAGTCATGAACAAGCCAGTGAAGTATTCCCCGGAAGTGCGGGAGCGAGCGGTCCGGATGGTGCTGGAGCACCAGGATCAGCACAGTTCGCAGTGGGCGGCGATCGCGTCGATTGCCAGCAAGATCGGTTGCACCGCGCAGACGCTGTGCAACTGGGTGCGGCGGGCCGAGCGTGACCAGGGGTTGCGTCCGGGTCTGACCACGGACGAGCGAGTGCGGATGAAGGCGCTGGAACGCGAGGTTCGGGAACTGCGGCAGGCCAACGAGATCCTGCGCAAGGCGTCGGCGTATTTTGCCCAAGCGGAGCTCGACCGCCGCTTCAAGCCATGACCAGGTTCGTGGGCGACCATCGTCACGCCTACGGAGTCGAGCCGATCTGCCGGGTGCTTCAGATCGCTCCGTCGACCTACTACAGCCATGCGGCCCGGGAGACCGATCCGGAAGCGCGCCCGAACCGGTGGTGGCGGGATCGTGCGCTGGAAGAGGAAGTTCGCCGGGTGTGGGAGGAGAACAAGCAGGTGTACGGGTCGAAGAAGGTCTGGAAGCAGTTGTTGCGGGAAGGCTGGCAGGTGGCGCGTTGCACGGTGGAGCGGCTGATGCGACGGCTGGGGCTGCGAGGCGTCGTCCGGGGCAAGCCGGTGAAGACCACGGTCGGCGACACCGCGCTGCCATGCCCGCTGGATCGGGTGAACCGGCAGTTCCATGCCGACCAGCCGAACGTGCTGTGGGTGAGCGACTTCACCTATGTGTCGACCTGGCAGGGCATGGTGTACGTGGCCTTCGTGGTCGACGTGTACGCGCGTCGGATCGTGGGCTGGAAGGCGTCCACATCGATGAGCACGGACTTCGTGCTTGATGCGCTGGATCAGGCGCTGCATGCGCGGCAGCCGGACGGCCAACTGATCCACCACTCCGACCGGGGCTCGCAATACCTGAGCATCCGCTACAGCGAACGGCTGGCCGAGGCTGAGATCGAACCGTCGGTGGGCAGTGTGGGCGACAGCTACGACAACGCGCTGGCCGAGACGATCAATGGGCTGTACAAGGCCGAGGTGATCCATCGACGGTCATGGCGCAACCGCGAGCAGGTGGAACTGGCCACGCTGGACTGGGTGCACTGGTACAACCACAAGCGACTGCTGGGGCCGATCGGGCATGTCCCGCCAGCGGAAGCCGAAGTGGCTTACTATCGGCAACACACCGGTCAGGCCATGGCGGCCTGACTCAAACCAAATAGCCTCCAAGAAAGCCGGGGCGGTTCATCGCCATCGTGTAAGGATGACATTGAGATAGCCACGGGCATTGCCGAGGCCATGCGCAAGGGATTGGTACTCTATCTGGTGGTGCTGATTCCGTACCTCCTCGCGTTCCGTGAGTTCCTGTTTTGAGGCGCGAGACTGCCTGATCTGTCGCAGCCGAACATCAGCCTGCGCAGCCTCTGGATCATCAGGAGTGGTACGCCACGTGATGCCGTTCGGGCAGTGCGGTCAACACGGCCTTGGGAACGCGGGGGGGAGGCGACTATCCGCTACACTCACCGCATGGTTACGTGTGCCCAATGCCATGCTGAAGTGCCTGATGACTCACCATTTGCCGACCGCGTGCCATGCGCCAATTGCGGCTCAATCCTACGGCACTACTCCGTGCACTTGGCCGACACTGTAGAGCTCAGCTCGCACTTCGCCGGGCAAGCTAAACGCGACGGGGTCACCGTGGGTTACTCCGAGTCGGAACGTCAGGGCACGGCATCCTCTGGTGACATCAGGGGTGATCAGGTCGAGCATCGGATTCGAGGAGTAAGCCCTCAGGGGGAGCAGGACACCATGGGGGTCGCCCGAAACCTGGTGCAATGGTTGAATCGAGAGCAGATCAAGTGGGGGGAACCATCAGAAAGCTCTGCGGCACATACCGATGCTGTTGCCGAAGGTGTCGGCGCGAACGCTGGCGCGACACTGAAAATCCAAGTCGTCCGGGCCATCGTAGACCCTCAAATCTGGCGTGAACTCGGTGCAACGGGCGAGTACACAGCATCCCTGAGTCTCGGCCAGGCTGCGCAAATGATGTGGGATGCCGTGCAGAAGAAGGTTGGCAAGATTGAGCCAGAGGCACGGCAAGGCCTTGTCCTGCTACTGGATGCAAACCGGTGCCCTGGGCAGGCGTTCCCTGCGGTCGTTGCCGAGTACCGCCGTCAGTACGCAGATGAAACCCGAAGGCTTGGATTTGATGGTGTCTATGTCGCGGGATACTTGATGGATTCCGTGTCGGCGCTGGATGAATAGAACAGACGAACAACAAATCACCCCATGAACATCCAGCGACTCGAAAGCGACCTGGGGCAATCGGTCGCCAACTCCAAGCTCACTGCCACTGAATACCTTTTACGACCAGAGCCAGTCATTGATTGACCGTTGCGATTTCGTCATGGTCAATCCGCCGTTCAACGTGGACGGCGTGGATACCAAGAAGGTCAAAAGGCAAGACATGCCAAACGATGCAGATAACAAAGAGCCGGTGTCCAAAAAACAGACCGGCAACAATGATGGATATTGAAGTGACAAGCACCGAACAGAAGACTGACCGCTTTATCAGCAAGCTCGAAGCCGTAGGAGGTTCCGCTGGGAATCAGCGGCTCCGGGAGGCGTTGGGATGGCAGGAATCCACTTATGACAGCATCAAGCAGCAACTGATCGAGGAGGGGCGGATCATTCCCGGTCGAGGGCGCGGCGGTTCGGTTGCACTGGCTATGACAGCCTATACGGCCAACAAAGAATCAGCGACATCGTTGGAAGTGCACGAAGCCTCCGTGCCATACCTGAAGACAAGGACGAAAGCAGATTCGTCATCGAGGAACCGAGCGACTGCTACCCCTACTGCCAAGACACTTGCCCCACGCAACGGCGTGGTCAAGAAATCCGACCTCTACAGCTCCATCTGGGCCTCCTGCGACGAGCTGCGCGGCGGCATGGACGCCAGCCAGTACAAGGACTACGTGTTGTTCATGCTGTTCATCAAGTACATCAGCGACAAGTACGGTGACAGCGACGACTTCGCCCCGCCCGTGGTTATCCCGCCCGGTGCATCGTTCAAGGATATGGTGAAACTTAAGGGCAAGGCCGACATCGGTGACAGGATCAACACCCAGGTCATCCAGAAGCTGATCGACGCCAACACCAAGCTGGCACGCAGCGACTTCCCTGATTTCAACGACCCCAACAAGCTGGGCGAAGGTTCGGCCATGGTCGAACGGCTGGGCAACCTGATCGCCATCTTCGAAAAGCCCGAGCTGAACTTCGCCAACAACCGCGCCGACAACGATGACCTGCTTGGCGATGCCTACGAATACCTGATGCGCCACTTCGCGCAGGATTCCGGCAAGAGCAAAGGCCAGTTCTACACCCCGGCCGAAGTCAGCCGCATCATTGCCCAGGTGATTGGCATCTCGCACGCCAACACCCGCGCCTCAACCACCGCGTATGACCCGACCTGCGGTTCAGGATCGTTGTTGCTGAAAGTCGCCGCCGAAGCCGGACGCCGGATCACTCTGGAAGGGCAGGAAAAGGACGTCACCACCGCTGGCCTGGCCCGGATGAACATGATCCTGCATGACTTTCCCGATGCCACCATCCTCAGCGGCGACACGCTGGTGAACCCCAAGTTCAAGGACGGTGAACAACTGCGCGCCTACGACTACGTGGTTGCCAATCCGCCATTTTCCGACAAGAAATGGTCCACCGGTCTCAACCCGGCCAACGACCCGTACCATCGTTTCGCCTGGGGCGAACCGCCCGCCAAACAGGGCGACTATGCCTACCTGCTGCATGTCATCCGCAGCATGAAGGCCACCACCGGCAAGGGTGCCATCATCCTGCCGCATGGCGTGCTGTTCCGTGGCAATGCGGAAGCTCATATCCGCAGGCAACTGGTGCGCTCCGGCATCCTCAAGGGCATCATCGGCCTGCCTGCCAACCTGTTCTACGGCACCGGCATCCCCGCCTGCATCCTGGTGCTGGACAAGGAAAACGCCAGCGCCCGCAAGGGCATCTTCATGATCGACGCCAGCAAAGGCTTCATCAAGGACGGTCCCAAGAACCGACTGCGCGAGCAGGACATCCACCGCATCGTCGATGCCTTCCGCCGTGGCGTAGACGTGCCGCGCTATGCCCGCATGGTGCCGCTGGATGAAATCGCCAGTGACAGGAACGACTACAACCTCAACCTGCCGCGCTACATCGACAGCAGCGAGCCGGAAGACCTGCACGACATCGACGCCCACCTCAACGGCGGCATCCCCGAACGCGACATCGACGCCTTCTCCGCTGACTGGCAGGAAATGCCCGCCCTGCGCTATGCCCTGTTCGAGGCCGAGCGTCCCGGTTATGCGCGGCTGCGCCAGCCGATGGCCGAAGTGCGTTCCATCATCCTCGCCCACCCGCAGTTCCAGCAATTCCGCAGCAAGGTCGAAACCCTGTTCGGCAAATGGCAGCAGGCCGTCATGCCCCTGCTCACCGGCATCCAGCCCGGCGACAAACCCAAGACGCTGATCGCGCAGGTGTCCGAAACCCTGCTTGCCACCTTCCAGGCCGCGCCACTGCTCGACCCCTACGACATCTACCAGCACCTGATGGACTACTGGGCCGAGACCATGCAGGACGATGCCTACCTGATTGCTGCTGATGGCTGGGTGGCGCTACCCCGACGCATTGTGGAAATCGACAAGAGAGGCAAAACCCGTGACAAGGGCTGGACCTGCGACCTGCTGCCCAAGCGCTATATCGTCGCCCGCTACTTCGCCGCCAAACAGGCCGAACTGGAGGCAAAACAGGCTGAGCTTGAAAGCATTGCTAGCCAGGTCGCCGAACTGGAGGAAGAACACGGCAGCGATGACGGCGCCTTTGCAGGCTTCGACAAGATCAACGCCGCGCAGGTGAAAGACCGCATCAAAGAGATAGACCCAGCCTATAAAGCCCGTCATTCCCGCGCACGCGGGAATCCAGCGCCTTCAGCTGATGCGCAGGAAACCGAAGAACTGGAGGTTCTAGACACTTGGCTGCGTCTCTCCGAGCAGGAAGCTGCACTGAAAAAGGCCGTCAAAACGCTGCAATCAGAACTCGACCAGCAAGCCCACAACCATTACGCCACCCTCAGCGAAGCCAAGGTCAAAACGCTGGTGGTGCAAGACAAATGGCTGGCCCGCCTGCAAGGCTACGTGCAGCAAGAGCTGGATCGCATCTCCCAAACCCTCGCCCAGCGTATCCGTGAACTTGCCGAACGCTACGAAACGCCGCTGCCGAAGTTGGAAGATGAAGTGGCTGCCCTCAGCACCAAGGTGGCAGCGCACCTGAAAAAGATGGGGGCGACATGGAAGTGAAGCCGGGGTATAAGCAAACGGAAGTGGGGGTGATTCCGGAGGATTGGGATGTCGAACCGTTAGGCACGCGTGCAAGTTTTAAAACCGGACCATTTGGCAGCACACTACACCAATCTGACTATATAGATGGGGGCATTCCTGTAATTAACCCGATGCACATCAATGATGGTCGGATAACTCCTATTGTGACGATGTCTGTTTCCGAAGAAGCTGGCCGGCGTTTGACTGACTTTCGCATGAAGCCTGGTGAAATCATCATCGGTAGGCGCGGCGATATGGGGCGATGCGCTGTCGTGGATGAAGGGCATGCAGGCTGGATGTGTGGCACAGGTTCCATGCTCATTCGTCCTCGACTAGATCACCCAAGTTTCTTGCAGCGAATACTGTCAAGTACCGTAGCGATCAAAGCCATTGAGGATGCGTCCGTCGGTTCGACAATGATCAACCTGAATCAGGCAACGCTGTCAGGGTTAAATATCCAGATTCCGCCAATTGAGGAGCAGGACGCCATCGCCACCGCCCTCAGCGACATGGACGCGCTGCTGGACGGACTGGATCGCCTGATCGTCAAAAAGCGCGCCATCAAACAGGCCACCATGCAGCAACTCCTCACCGGTCAAACCCGCCTGCCGGGGTTCTGGGGAGAGTGGGAAGTGAAGCGGTTGGGTGATCTCGGAATATTTATGAAAGGTTCTGGTGTACGCAAAGATGAAGCACAGAGCGGTGTGCTGCCTTGCATTCGCTATGGTGAGCTGTATACGCACCATCATGATGTAATCCGCTCGTTCAATTCATACATTTCTAAAGAAGTTGCACAATCAGCCACCCGAATCAGAGCAGGAGACATTCTGTTCGCTTGCTCTGGAGAGACAAAGGAAGAAATCGGAAAATGTGCTGTGTTCATTGACGACGAAGAAGCGTATGCAGGCGGCGATATAGTGATTCTCAGACTGAGTGAAGCTGACCCCATGTTTATGGGGTACTACTGCAATACCCCGAATCTGGTCAGTCAGAAAGCCAGCTTTGGGCAGGGCGATGCTGTTGTGCACATCAGTGCAAAAGCGCTGGCTGAAATTGAAGTCTATATTCCTGAGGAGGAGGAACAAGCCGCCATCGCCACCATCCTCAGCGACATGGACACTGAAATCACCTCCCTGGAAACTCGTCGCACCAAGACCCGCGCCCTCAAGCAAGCTATGATGCAGGAACTGCTGACAGGTCGAACCAGATTATCACGTTTTAATAAGGAGAATTCACGTCATGTCTGATGCCAAAAAAAATCACACGGTGCCAGCGTTGAAAGTCAGACAGTGGTTGGATTGCTGGGATGATATTAAATGGGGCGAGAATGAAAGAGGCGCAGAACCCCAGCATTGGTTCTACCAATTCAGCATGTCTGCCAGAGACCTCAAAGCTTTGAGTGGTATTTATCCTAGGACAACGCAAAGAGCCAAGGGAGCTGATGACCACGGCATTCAGCGAAAGCATGAGTTATCCCGCTCCGAAGAAATCAAGAAGTTCATCCAATACGGATATCCTTGGTCGGATCTGAGTGAGAAAAAAAGAAGCTCCGGGGAGTTTGACGAGCTAAAGCGACCAGGATGGTTGCCTACCGCTATTGTTGTCAACATTTTGACAGAAAATGATGAGCGACGAGGATCTAAGATTGGCGCCAACGACCTCATAAAAATTCAAAATGACGAAAATAGTCGTCTTTCTTCAGTCTGTCTCCCGGATGGCTTTGATGGTCCGAGCTGGAGAAGTAATACCTTGCCCCCTATAGAAGTTATTGACGGCCAGCATAGACTGTGGGCATTTGATAACTTGGATCTAGAGGGCGACTTTGAACTTCCGGTAATAGCTTTTGTTGGTCTTGATCTAAAGTGGCAGGCGTACCTTTTCTATACGATCAATGTCAAACCGAAAAAGATCAACGCTAGCTTGGCATTTGATTTGTATCCACTCCTTAGAACACAAGAATGGCTCACAAAGTTTGAAGGCCATGCCATTTATCGTGAGACAAGGGCGCAGGAAATTGTGGATCTTCTCTGGTCTTGCGACGAAAGCCCTTGGTATCACAGGATCAACATGCTGGGTGAGTCAGGAACCAAAGGGAAAATGGTTGCTCAGGCTGCATGGATAAGATCCCTGCTTAGCTCTTTCATAAAAAGTTGGGAAGGCCCTGGCGTTAAAGTAGGTGGGCTTTTTGGAGCACCTGTCGGTCAGCACGAAATGGTTCTTCCCTGGACTAGAGTCGAACAGGCAGCATTTATCATTTTTTCTGGAAAAATGATTCGGCAAGCCGTTTCTGAATGCGATGCTGATTGGGCAAAAGCTCTGAGAAATCAAAAGGAGCCATCGCTCTTTGACGACGACGATGCTGCATTCTATGGGGCCAAATCCTTGATTAACCAAGATCAAGGTATTCGGGTTTTTCTTCAGGTTGTCAATGATGTGTTCTATATCAACTCCGATAAGTTGAGCCTGCAACAATGGGGTGGCCACCATGACGAAGAGCAAAAATATCAAGAAGTTGTAAAAGAAAGAGTCGCCTCATTAAGTAGTCAACCATTGATATCTCAGTTCATGTCAAACTTGGCCGAAAGCCTGGCACTGTTTGACTGGAGATCATCGGATGCTCCTGGGTTAGGTGATCATGAGCGAACACTAAAGGCCTCGTTTAGAGGCAGTAGTGGCTATAAAGATCTGCGAAAGAATGTACTGAATCATTTGGCAAAAGGTGATAACGATATCGCCTTATCCGCCCGAGAACTCCTGAGCATTCTGGGGTACAACTAATGTCATTGTCCGTACAACAGCAGGAGTTAATCCGAGAAGCCAGCAGAAATGCCATTCTTAATGGCCTCGAAAGAGGAAAGAAAAATTTTTGGCATCAAGGTGAATGGATGCCAACAGAAAACCCTTACAAGACAGACTGTATTAACAAGTTAAAACAAGTTTTTTCGCAAGGGGTGACAAGTATAAATTGTCGCTATTTGGTGGAGTACATTGCAGCGTCTACAGTAGTCCATTGTTTTGATGGGTGGTCTTTCTTAGGTAGAGCTTTGGATGCAGAGCTCTCAGGGGATTCAGATACCGCAAAACACCTGGCCTATTATGCGGAACTGCGAGCGGCCATGTCTTTGCTAGCAGGTCATGGTATAGGCGTTTTTAACGATAAGCACGTCATCGTAAAAGATGACGGATTTTGTTATTTGTTTCCTAGAAAGGATGATGGTCAATATCTACGCACTCATCAGTTCGTATGGGAAGCGTTGCAATATTGGGGTGATCTTCTGCCAGCAAGAGATACCCTGTTTAACAGTATTTTCCCTGGAAACATTCCTTTGGGTGAATGGCTAAACCACTACCCAGGCAGTGCCAATTTTGTGGCTAGCCACTGGTTGAAGCAATGGGGTCTTGACATTGCCAGAATGGCTGAGGACAGGGATGCCCGAAATGTTGCCAGTTATAGGCCATCTGCATTCATCTCGCCTGGATGCGACTCTGTTCAGAATACGATTACGTCTGTATGCCAGCTATGGGAGTTATGCGAACCAAGATCTCAAGGCGGATTTCAGGTCATGGATCGCCATATACTTCGCGCTTCACTTCACGAAGCAATCAAGCAAAAAATTGACAGTGAAGATGAATTTGAACGCATGGTTCGGTCTGATGTTCAAACCATTTTGGATAATATTTCTCCTCAAGATTTGAACGAATCTCAGTGGAAAGAATTTCTTTCACGAAATGAGAAGCATCCTGTCTTGGCAGAGTCAGCAGGAACACTCTCTGTTAATCAAGTTGGCCATTCCCGTCAAGTACTTTCACGGGCACTACTATTGCTTCGCGTCGCAACTGGATCAACCTCTGTTCTTGTTAAAGACTGTGGCGGTAGTAAAGATAGTCTGAATTTTTGGTGGTCCGGATCTCCCGTTTCACGAAGACTATGGGAGCCGGACTCGCCTCCCGACCAGTTCTCTGACTTATGGGAGGATATTGGCGAAGCTAAAGACGAACTGATTGATGCAGCCAATAGTCCCCATATTTCGTATCATAGTATATGGAGACAGAATAGCCGACAAATTTCTGTTTTTCCTACTACTGAACGTGTGGCCCTTTGGGGATTATGCCTATGAAGTACATGGGTTCAAAACGGGCGATGTTAAAAAATGGATTGGGTGAGCTTCTCAAAGAAGAAGCGTTGTCTGCATCAAGAATCGTAGACCTTTTTTCCGGTTCAGCCTCTGTTTCATGGTTTTCTGCAACACGATTTGATATTCCTGTAGAAGCGTATGATTTGCAATCGTACGCAGTGGTGATGGCTCAATCAGTTATATCAAGGGATCAGCCGGTTTCAATAGAAAACGTTGAAAAGATTTGGATTGATCGCTCTAGGGCAAGTCTGCGAAAAATGAATGGGTGGAAGGAGTCTATTCATTTGGAGGGAAAAGAAAAGAAAATTTCATCTTGGAAAAAAAGTGCCGAGAAACTGTGTAGTTCAGGAATAGGCTCCAAAAGTTCAATAATTTTCAATCGTTATGGTGGACATTATTTTAGCCCAACCCAGGCTCTCGCTTTCGATAGTTTGTTAAGAAATCTTCCCGAGGATGAGGTGTTAAGGTCAGTATGCCTGTCAGCTACCATTGTTGCAGCTAGTCAATGCTCTGCTTCTCCTGGGCATACAGCACAACCTTTTAAGGCAACCAAAACGGCGGCCCCGTTTTTGTTGGAAGCATGGTCAAGAGACCCTTTTTTTTATGTAACTCAAGCAGTAAAAAAAATAGCCCCTCTTCATGCAAAAAAAATTGGAAAAGCTTGCGTCAAGGATTCCAATGAAGTTGCAAGAAACTTACTTGAGAACGACTTGGTTTTTGTAGATCCTCCCTATTCAGGAGTTCATTACAGTCGCTTCTATCATGTTCTGGAAACCATTGCGAGAGGCCAGTGTGGGCAGGTTAGTGGCATCGGACGATATCCTCCATCAGAAGAGCGACCAAATTCAGCTTACAGTAAGCGAGGGACATCTCGCGATGCCATAGAGGACTTGTTAAAAAGCCTTTCAGACTGTGGTTGCACAGTAATTCTTACTTTTCCTAAAGGAGAGTGCAGCAATGGCCTGGCAGGAGAGGATTTGGAAGAACTTGCGAATAATTTTTTTAATGTGTCTAGGCGTGTTGTCAAAACTCGATTCAGCACATTAGGGGGAAACGATATAACTAGGTCGGCAAGAAAAACGTCGGACGAGTTAATACTGGTTTTGAAAAAGTAGAGACTCTATGGGATTTTCTAACCTCCCCCAGAAACTGGCACAAGGCGAAGACAGCCGCCACCAGTTCAAGCGCGATGCCACCAACGCCGATGCCCTGGCTGCGGAGCTGGCGGCATTCGCCAATAGCGGAGGCGGTACGCTGTTTCTCGGCGTGAATGACGATGGCACGGTGGCCGGGCTGGATGCTGCCGATGTTAGACGACTGAATCAGTTGCTGGGCAATGCGGCATCCCAGCATGTGCGTCCGCCGGTACACCCCTTAACCGAAAATGTGCAAACGGCACAAGGTATTGTAATGGTGGTAACGGTGCCTGATGGTTTGTCCAAACCCTATCTGGATAACCAGGGGCGCTTGTGGATCAAGCAGGGGGCGGACAAGCGCCATGTCACCTCGCGCGAGGAGATGCAGCGCATGTTCCAGCGTGCCGGGCTGGTGCGGGCAGATGTGGTGCCGGTGGCAGGCACATCGGTGGCCGATCTGGATGACAAAGCTTTTGTCTCCTACTTTGAGCGGCGCTATGGGCAGAGCATTGAAAGCACCGGTGCAACGCTGGATCAGGTGTTGCAAAACCTTGGCCTGGGCGATGGATGCGAGCTGAACCTGTCTGGCCTGATGCTGTTTGGCCGCAACCCGTTGCGCTGGTGCCCGGCCTTTACCATCAAGGCGGTGGCTTTTCCCGGCACGGTAATCTGGGACACACGCTATCTGGACAGCGAGGACATCAGCGGCACCCTGGCTGAGCAGTTCAGGAGCGCTTTCGCCTTTATCAAGCGCAATTTGCATCACGTACAACGTGGACAGGGGTTCAACTCACCGGGTGAGCTGGAAATTCCGGAAGCCACATTGGAGGAGTTACTGGTGAATGCGCTGGTGCACCGCGATTACTTCACCAGCGCTTCCATCCGCATCCTGATCTTTGCCGACCGGGTGGAGATCATCAGCCCCGGCCATTTGCCGGACAGCCTGAGCGTGGCCGATGTGCGCCAGGGTAAAACCAACCGCCGCAATCCAACGCTGACTGATCATGCTTTTCACCTGTTGCCTTATCGTGGGCTGGGCAGCGGTTTGCCGCGTGCGTTGGCGGAGTGGCCGCGCATTGATCTGGTGGATGATGTGACCGGTAACCAGTTCAGTGCCGTGATTCAGCGGCCAGTAGCGGAATGGGCAAGCGTCACCCCCCAAGTCACCCCCCAAGTTACCCCCCAAGTTACCCCCCAAGTTACCCCCCAAGTTACCCCCCAAGTTACCCCCCAAGTTACGGGGGAAGTCCTGCGTCTTTTAAACACTATGCAGGGTGATATGAAGCGGGCAGAAATTCAGACCCTGCTGGGGCTGAGGGACAGAAAGCACTTCCAAGATGCCTATCTGCGCCCGGCGATGGAGGCCGGTCTTATCGAGATGACCATTCCGGACAAACCGTTGAGCAGCCAACAGAAGTACCGCCTGACGGCCGCAGGCCACACCCTGCGGCAAGCCCTGCGCAAGGAGCCCTAACGCCATGAATCCATCCGTTCCGCGCTCCGAGCGCAGCAGTCAGAATCGCATCGTGCGGTTGTTCACCACACCGGAGACCGAAGGTGGCCTGGGCTACGAGAACCTAGGCAACTGGAGTAAACGTGAGGGTAATCGCGCCATCGAAGTCGATCTGCTGCGTGAGAATCTGGCCGCACGCGGTTATTCGCCTGCCCACATCAGCGCCGCCTTGCAGAAACTGGAAGTTGCCGTAGATGTTACCGGCATCACGCCTTATCAGGCCAATCTGCGCACCTATCAATTACTGCGTTATGGTGTGCCGGTGCAGGTTACCGCAGGGCAATCGCACGAAACGGTGCAACTGATCGACTGGGCACAACCGGAGCGCAATCATTTCGCCCTGGCAGAGGAAGTGACGCTGAAGGGCGCGAGCACCCGTCGGCCGGATATCGTTTTGTATATTAACGGCCTGGCGGTGGCGGTGATCGAACTCAAGCGCAGCTCGGTGGATGTGGGTGACGGCATTCGGCAACTGATCAGTAATCAGGAGGAGGCCTTCAATCAGGGCTTCTTCAGTACCGTGCAGTTGCTGTTGGCGGGCAGCGATGCGCAAGGCCTTCGTTACGGCACCACCGGCACACCGGAACAGTTCTTCGTACAGTGGAAGGATGAACAGTCGCAAGCCACCACCACAGCGGGTGCCTTGCTGGATCGCCCGTTGGCACAGATGTGTAGCAAGGCACGGCTGCTGGACTTGATTCGCAACTTTGTGATTTTCGATGCAGGTTTCAAGAAGGTGCCGCGCCAGCATCAGTACCAGGGCATCAAGGCCGCTCAGGAGCGCATTGCCAAACGTGAGGGTGGCGTGATCTGGCACACCCAGGGTAGTGGCAAAAGTATTTTGATGGTGCTGCTGGCCAAATGGCTGCTGGAGCACGATCCGCAGGCACGGGTGCTGGTCATCACCGACCGGGATGAGCTGGATAAACAAATTGAAGGTGTGATGCGCAACGCCGGAGTGATCGGTGAAGGTTCGGCATCGCCGCGCATCACCTCTCGGGCGGATTTTGTGCAGAAGCTTGGTGCCACCGCCCCGCGCCTGTTGTGCGCGTTGATACATAAATTTGATGCCGCTGACCTCAAAGGTGAGCCGCCGCCAATCCACGGACGTTTTTATGTGTTCGTGGACGAATGCCACCGCACCCAGGGTGGCAACATGAACAAGCAGATGAAGCGCTGGCTGGCCGATGCCCTTTTCATTGGTTTTACCGGTACACCGTTACTGCGCAAAGACAAGCAAACCACCCGCGAGGTATTTGGCACCTATATCCACACCTACAAGTTTCACGAAGCGGTGGCCGACAAGGTGGTGCTGGATCTGAAATACGAAGCCCGTGACGTGCCGCAGCGGCTAACCTCGCGCGAGGCCATCGATGCCTGGTTTGAGAAAAAGACGCGCGGACTAAATAACTTCCAGAAATCCATCCTGCGCAAGCGCTGGGCAACGATGGAAGAATTGATGAGCGCCAAGGAGCGCAAGGATCGTATCGTCGCTGACATCATTGAGGACTTCAGCCTCAAACCGCGCCTGGACAATGATCGTGGCACGGCGATTCTGGTGGCCGCCTCAATTTATGATGCCTGCCATTACTTCCGGTTGTTCCAGAACACGCATTTTGCCCCGCATGTGGGTCTCATTACCTCCTTCGAGCCCAATCCCGCCGCCATCTCGAAAGAATCCGCTGGCAGCGACGAACGCTATAAATACGATACCTATAAGCAGTACGTGCTGCGCGATGGCCAGAGTACGAAGCAGTACGAAGACGAAACCAAGCGCCGCTTTATCGAAGAACCAGCAAGCATGAAGCTGCTGATTGTTGTCAGCAAGCTGCTTACTGGTTTCGACGCACCCAGTTGCACCTACATCTATCTGGACAATGAGCTGCACGATCACAACCTGTTTCAGGCTATTTGCCGTACCAACAGGCTTGATGGCGACGACAAGGACTATGGTCATATTGTCGATTACAAGGAGCTGTTCGGCGACGTGCAGCAGGCCATTGCGGTGTACAGTTCCGACGAGTTGGA
Organism: Denitratimonas organivorans; assembly: GCF_037478135.1. Taxonomy (NCBI): domain Bacteria; kingdom Pseudomonadati; phylum Pseudomonadota; class Gammaproteobacteria; order Lysobacterales; family Lysobacteraceae; genus Denitratimonas; species Denitratimonas organivorans. The sequence goes on along the minus strand of NZ_JBBHDV010000005.1, from coordinate 2,557 downwards.
CATCGATGCGGGCAATGGCGGCGACAACAACGTCCATCTGAAAAATTGGCTGGAGGAAGGCCGCAAGCAACTGGACGAGGCCCGTGAAGCGCTGCATTACCTGTGCGAGCCGGTGCTGCAGCCGCGTGAGCTGGAGCAGTTCATCCACTACTTCTGCGGCCATGCAGGTGATCCGGAGGCACTGCTGGAAAGCGAGGCGCTGCGTATTGCCTTCTACAAGGCGGTGGCGACCTATCTGCGTGCCTTCGCGGACATCGCGCAGAACCTGACCGAGGCGGGTTACTCAGACAGCGAAGCCGACACCTTGCGGCGGGAAACCGAGTTCTATGCCGAGGTGCGTTCGGCCATCAAGCATTACAGCGGCGAAGAGCTGGACATCAAGCCCTATGAGGCCGACATGCGCCACCTCATCAACACCTATATCCAGGCCGAGCCAGCGCAGGCGTTGGGGGACCTGGCCGAACTGTCGCTGACCGAGCTGATCATCGAGACCGGCATCCACAATGCCATCGCCAAGAAGCTCAACGAGAAGGGCAAGCTGTCGAAGAATGCAATTGCGGAAACCATCATCAACAACGTCCGCAAGACCATCATCCGAGATCGCCTGACCGACCCGCGCTTTTATGAGCAGATGTCCAAGCTGCTCGATGACCTGATCCAGCAAAGCCGTGAAGGCACCGAGGCCTACGAAGCATTCCTGAGCAAGGCGGAAGACATATTGAAAAAGCACCGCGCGAAACAACACGATGTCGATGAGCCTGCCATATTGCGCGGCAATGCAGGTGCGCTGGTAATTTATCGCAATCTGCCTGACATCATTTCCAGCGATGTGCTGCCCGATGCGGGTGGTGGAGTCAAAGATCCACAAGCCGAGTACGGAGACCCGTTGGCCTTGCTGGCGCTGAAGATCGATCGTGTGATGCATGACGAAGCCCCGGCAGGATGGCGTGGCGACGAAGCCAAGGAGCGCATCGTGCAGAATTTCCTGCATCCGTTGACCGGACGCAACCGCGAGGCCACGCTAAAATTATTCGATTTGCTGAAAAATCAGCCGGGCTACTGATGGTGCAGACGCACATACGTCTGGGGGAACTGGACATTGCCGTCACGTTCAAGGCGGTGAAGAATGTCCATCTTTCCGTGCATCCGCCCGAGGGTGTGGTGACGCTGGTGGCCCCGATGGGCACGCGGCTGGAAGTTGCTCGTGCCTATGCTATTTCCAAGCTGCGTTGGATTCGCCAGCAACAAGCGCAATTGCAGGCACAGTCCCGCGAAACTCCTCGCCAGTTCGTTACCAGGGAAAGCCATTACGTCTGGGGACGTCGCTATCTGCTCTCGGTGCTGGAGCGCGATGCCCCGCCCACGGTGAAGATGGATCACCGTCGCATTACCTTGTCTGTGCGACCCGGCTCCGATGCAGCCAAGCGCGAAACCATCTATCAACGCTGGCAACGCGGTTTACTACACCATGCCATTCCGCCTCTGATCGAATATTGGGAGCCCCGCATCGGCGTGAAGGTCAATGGCTACTTCCTGCAACGGATGAAGACCAAATGGGGTAGTTGCAATCATCGCCAGGCCCACATTCGGCTCAACACGGAACTGGCCAAGAAGCCTCGTGACTTGCTTGAATATGTGATCGTGCATGAAATGATCCATCTGATCGAGCCGACGCACAGTGAGCGGTTTATATCGCTGCTGGCCCAACACTATCCTGCCTGGCGGGATGCTCGTGCGGAACTGAATGCGTTGCCACTGGGGCAGACTGTTTGAACCGCCCCGAGATTTCTGGAGGCTCCCGACAGAACTGGCCTCATTTGTTTGAATAGTGCAGCCGTACCTTATCGTCCCGCATGACAGGCGATCTCATGAGGTGGAAGAGGTGGCAGAAGCGCTGCTCATGGAATACAAATATACCCCATTCCTCCTCTCCCGCGATCTGGCTGCGCTGGAATCATCGCGATTTGTCCACCCGCCGGCCTCGTCATCGGCCGCCAGCCGCCAGCGCCGTCCCTTTCATCGAAGCGCGCCTGATGCAGGTCGATGGCAAAATGGAGGTTAAGGATGGCGTCCGCCACCTGATCGCCAGAGGCCTGCATGACCCAAGCCCTTGGCATGCCTCACTGGATGTGCGGAGTCGGGATTTTCATTGAAGCAAGATGGAGCCACCACGCGATATGGCGCGCTCACATATCCCTGACGAAACAATGCAATCGTGGTGGAGCATCTCAATCGCCTTCGACTACCGCTGGCGCAGATGCTCGCGATGAAGGCAGGTCGAAAGATCATCGCCTTATGGGGAATTGGGGCAACGAGTGCGTTTTATTCAGCGTCAAATCGTTGCAAAAGTTAACACTTTGACGACGGGCACTTGCAGGCGTCCGTCGCCGTTTGGAGCAGCAAAAGGAGCAGTGGGTGCAGTCTGGATGGCGCACACTGCTCCTCGGAAGCGGGCACTGCTCCACACCCGTAGCCAAGGAGAGTGCTTTCGAATGGCGCAATCGGGCGCGTGGTCGAGGGCGAGGCGGACTGGGGCAAAGGCCGGCGGCGCTTGACG